>NZ_JANEWL010000038.1:0-36261 GCF_028069815.1 Citrobacter sp. Awk 2 | reverse complement strand
ATTTAGAATGGTTCTCATAGATTGGATTCATTACATTTATTAATTAGCGCGTGCAACTAGTTGTAATATTGCAATTTTGTGATGAAAGCTATCATTTAGATACGTTGATTTCATCAAACTGTTAACGTGCTACAATTGAACTTGATATATGTCAACGAAGCGTAGTTTTATTGGGTGTCCGGTACGTCTTAGCCTGTTATGTTGCTGTTAAAATGGTTAGGATGACAGCCGTTTTTGACACTGTCGGGTCCAGAGGGAAAGTGCCCACGACCAAGCTAATGATGTTGTTGACGTTGATGGAAAGTGCATCAAGAACGCAATTACGTACTTTAGTCATGTTACGCCGATCATGTTAATTTACGACATGCATCAGGCAGGTCAGGGACTTTTGTACTTCCTGTTTCGATTTAGTTGGCAATTTAGGTAGCAAACATGCAGACCCCGCACATTCTTATCGTTGAAGACGAGTTAGTAACACGTAACACGTTGAAAAGCATTTTCGAAGCGGAAGGCTATGATGTATTCGAGGCGACAGATGGCGCGGAAATGCATCAGATCCTCTCTGAATATGACATCAACCTTGTGATTATGGATATCAATCTGCCAGGTAAAAATGGTCTTCTGTTAGCGCGTGAACTCCGCGAACAAGCTAACGTTGCACTGATGTTCCTGACGGGCCGTGATAACGAAGTCGATAAAATTCTCGGCCTCGAAATCGGCGCTGACGATTACATCACCAAGCCGTTTAACCCACGCGAACTGACTATCCGTGCTCGTAACCTGCTGTCCCGTACCATGAATCTGGGCACAGTGAGCGAAGAGCGTCGTAGCGTCGAAAGCTACAAGTTCAATGGTTGGGAGCTGGACATCAACAGCCGCTCTCTGATTGGCCCTGACGGCGAGCAGTATAAACTGCCACGTAGCGAATTCCGTGCCATGCTTCACTTCTGTGAGAATCCGGGCAAGATCCAGTCTCGCGCAGAACTGTTGAAAAAAATGACCGGTCGCGAACTGAAGCCGCATGACCGTACCGTTGACGTAACAATCCGCCGTATTCGTAAGCACTTCGAATCCACGCCGGATACACCAGAAATCATCGCTACCATTCACGGTGAAGGCTACCGTTTCTGCGGCGACCTGCAGGATTAATATCATCCTGACTGGTATAAAAACGGCGCTTTATGCGCCGTTTTTCATTTCACTACGCCCCTATTTCCACAGCCGTAATTCATCGTCCTCAGTTGCGTTCTCCGTTTTGGGCTTTGGCTGTGCAAGTGCGTGCCAGTCAAGATGACGCGTCAGGAACATAACCCCACAAAGCGCCAGTAACAGTACACCCGTTCCCAGCAATAAAGCGCTATCCTGCGAACGCAACAGTGCCCACATCACGCCATCCAGTCCCAGTAATGCTGCGGTAAAAAACAGACTGTTACGCCATCCCTGTAGTATCGCCTGTAAATACACGCCGTTCATCAGTGCGCCAACCAGGCTGGCGACAATCCATGCGGCAGTAAAACCAACGTGCTCCGACAGCGCCAACAACAGCAAATAGAACATCACCAAAGATAATCCCACCAACAGATATTGCATCGGGTGCAGTCGAAGGCTGGTCATACTTTCGAGCACAAAGAAAGACATAAAAGTTAGTGTAATCAATAAAATGGCATACTTTGTCGCTCTGTCTGTCAATTGATACTGATCCGCAGGCGTAGCCACAGCGACGCTAAATGCGGGCATACCCTGCCAGCCAATCTTCTCATCGCCAAAGCGCTCCCCCAGATTATTCGCGAACCAGCTACTTTGCCATTGCGCCTTAAATCCTGACTCACTGACTTCACGCTTAGCCGGAAGAAAATCACCGAGGAAGTTAGGATGTGGCCAGTTGCTGGTCACGGTCATTTCGCTATTACGCCCAACCGGGACAACGGAAAAATCACCTGTTCCACTCAGATTAAGCGACAACACGACACTGAGACTTTTTTCCGCCCAGCCGGCGTCCGGTAGCGGAATGTGGATCCCCTGAGCACGACCATCCAATCCTGTACCAGGTTCGACCGCCAGCGATGTTCCATTAATCTGAGAAGCCTTCACGACGCCAATACCGCGCGCATCGCCCACCCCAACCACCACAAAAGGTGTGCCGATGGTGATATTGGGATGGTTCAGTTCACTGAGGCGTTCAGCATTAAACTCGGCCTTCACCGACAAATCGTTGTGCCAGACCTGTCCTTCATAAATACCTATCTTACGGGCTTCAACATTCTGGTTACCCTCAACAACCAGCGATTCCGGCAACCAGAAGTGGATGTAGCTACGCTTTCGCTGGATCTGTTTGTCACCTTCCAGCTCGGTATACAGTTCCGTCACCGGGACGGCAATCAGCGGACCTACCACCTTTTGCGGTCCGCTGGTGCTCTGTCGGATAGCATCTTCTACCTCACTACGATAGTCCGACCGCTCAACAATTATCTGCCTGACCATCGTCAGTGGAATTAACAGCAGCAGCATAGCGCCACCTAAGGTAACTATTTTCCAAAACAGGGGTGATTTAAACATAGCGTTCTCCTTTGCGATGTCAGCAAGGTAGAACAGCTATGTGCGGGGAATTTGAAGTTATGTGAAGTGACGGTGAAGTGTAAACGAGGCCTGCACCCCGCCTTCTGACCGGTTGCACAACTCCACGTCACCTCGATGCAATCGCGCAACCTCACTGACAAACGCCAGCCCCAGCCCACTGCTTTTATGCCCATTCTCGCGGGGCAGCGAATAGAAGCGCTCAAAAATACGCGGCAACGCAAAGTCAGGTATGCCACTGCCGTTATCACTGACCTGTATTGTGACGCGGTCCTCCTGCGAATGCGCGCTCAATACAATTGTCCCGTTCTCCGGCGTAAAATCGATAGCGTTATCCAGCAGATTACCCAGCGCCTGCTCCAGCAGTGCAGCATCGGCGTCAACCGTCAGCGATGAAGGTACGACGGTAAGCGTGATGTTTTTTGCGGCCAGTTGCACGCTACGCACCTCTTTGAGCTGGGAAAATAGAGTATCTACTACCACCGGCGTCAACGTAATATCCTGCCGGTTCTCCAGTCTGGCCTGGCGTAACAGCGTTTCGACCAGCACCTGCATGCGCGCATTCTGCGTCAAAATATTATCGGTAAATCGCACGACCACACCGGGCGGCGGGCCTTCGCGCAAAATTTCTGCCGCGCCGCGAATCGCCGCCAGCGGGCTTTTGAGCTCATGCGTCAACGCATAGACGTACTGCTCAATGTAATTCTTGCCCTCCAGCTTCAGGCGCATACTTTCCAGCGCCTGCGCCAGCTTGCGTAGCTCACTGCTACCAAGATCCGGAAGCGCAACGGGGCGATTCTCAGTGACAGAATCAGCATAGCGTGCCAGCCGCGCGATAGACCGGTTTATCCACCATACCATTCCTGCGCCAATCATTAAGGCGATCCCCAGTAACACGGCGCTGGCCCACAGTATTCGCCGCTCGCTACGCTGAATAACAGGAGCCATTGCCGCATTTGGTTTGCCGACACTGAGCACACCAATAATACGTCCGCGGTCAACAATCGGTGCGGCAACATACATCACCGAACTTTCCGGATCGGCCGGGTTCTGTGGCGTACTTCGTGCGCCATACTGCCCACGCAGCGTTAACCATACGTCGTTCCAGCGAGAATAATCTTCGCCTACGGCTTTGTTGGCGGAATCAAACACCACCTTGCCCTGCGCGTCCGTCATGTAGACGTGATACTCATTGCGCACTTTGTTAATACCACTGATATTGGCGCGAAAAGGACGATCATGCAGTTGCGAAAATGCCTGCGCCAACCTGCCGTGGGAGGGAGAGCCAGAAAGCAAATCATCACGCGCCAGCGCGGCCAGCAGCGTAGCGGTATCAATCAACGTACCTTCCGTCGCACGACGAACGCCGGGCTTAATCTCCTGTACAAAGATGGACAGAACGAACCAGGCGGCAACGGCGACAATCAGAAAGTAGCCCAGCAGCAAACGCATGCCAATGCGCATCAGGTGCTCCTCAGGCTGTATCCCATACCACGATGTGTATTAATCGGTGAGCACTCCGGGTTGACGGCCCGCAGTTTGGCACGCAGCGTTTTAATGTGCGTGTCTACCGTTCGGTCAAAAGTATCCTGGGCATCGGCCCAGACTAAATCCATTAACTGTTGGCGTGAGTAGACGCGTCCCGGCGACAGCAGTAATGTTTTCAGCAACAAGAATTCATAGCGTGTCAGATTTAACGGCATACCAAACCAGGTAATCTGTGCGGCAAGCTCATTGAGTTCAAAATCACCGCACCGCGTCGCCGGTGGAGGCGTGGAGAATTTTTTCACCCGCCGCAGCAACGTACGCACGCGGGCGCACACCTCACGCGGAGAGAAGGGTTTCGCCACATAATCATCCGCACCGATTTCCAGCCCCAGCAGGCGATCGACTTCATCGCTACGCGCAGTCAGAAAGAGGATTGGCAATGCCGGGTGACGTTCCAGTAATCGCCGGCACAGTTCAAAGCCGCTGATATCCGGGAGTCCGACATCCAGAATGATCGCATCCGGACATCTTTGGCGTGATTTTTCCAGCACGGGCAATCCACGCTCAAAGGCTTCAACGCTAAAACCTTCCTGCTGCAGCATGTAGATAAGCGTATCCGCAATCCCCTGCTCGTCCTCAACCAACCAGATCAGCGCCTGTTGCATTTTGCCTACCTGTTATCGCTGCCACGGCATGATGGGTACCGCGCTGATAGCATTTTTGGGCGATCCATCAACCACCTTATCTGAATAGGCCAGATAGGCCAGCGTGTTGCGTTTCGCATCATAAAAACGCACGACCTGTAAGGATTTAAACACCAGAGACGTACGTTTCTTAAAGACCACCTCGCCCTGGGCTTTGCCGTTTTTAATTCTGTCGCTCAGCTCCACCGGCCCCACTTGCTGACAGGAGATAGCCGCGTCGGAAGTATCTTCAGCCAAACCAAGCCCACCTTTAATGCCACCCGTTTTGGCGCGGCTAACGTAGCAGGTCACATTAGTGACATCAGGATCATCAAATGCCTCGACCACAATTTTATGATCCGGTCCAAACATTTTGAACACGGTATCGACAGATCCAATCTGCTCCGCATGGGCAACCTGCGTCATCATCAGCAGAATTGAGGAAATGACTAAGCTCTTATATTTCATATTGTTACCATTCTTAAATGTTACTCTGTGTAATTATTAGACATTCTAAGATAAAACGTATACAGATCACAGGATTACAATAATCACGCTTTCGTATGTGCGAAAAAAGCACTTATGAGCAAAAAAAACACTGAATGCTAAAACAGCAAAAAATGCTATTATCCTCATACCTGACGTCAGGTACTCGTTGTTGAAAGGATGAGGATATTTTATGGATCAGGCTGGCATTATTCGCGACCTCTTAATCTGGCTGGAAGGCCATCTGGATCAGCCTTTGTCGCTTGACAATGTGGCGGCAAAAGCAGGCTATTCCAAGTGGCATCTGCAGAGAATGTTCAAGGACGTGACGGGCCACGCTATTGGCGCCTATATCCGTGCTCGTCGTTTATCGAAGTCCGCAGTGGCGCTACGCCTGACTGCGCGTCCAATACTGGACATCGCCCTGCAGTATCGCTTCGATTCTCAACAGACGTTTACCCGCGCGTTCAAAAAGCAATTTTCCCAGACGCCTGCGCTGTATCGTCGTTCACCGGAATGGAGCGCTTTCGGTATTCGCCCTCCGATGCGCCTCGGGGAATTTGCCATGCCAGCACATGAATTCGTCACGCTGGAAGATACACCACTGCTGGGTACCACGCAGAGTTATTCCTGCTCGCTTGAGCAGATTTCAGATTTCCGTCATGAAATGCGGATCCAGTTCTGGCGCGACTTCCTTGCTCAGGCTCCTGCGATCCCGCAGGTTCTGTACGGACTCAATGAAACGCGTCCCAGCATTGAGAAAGATGACGAACAGGAAGTGTTTTATACCACCGCGCTCACACCAGAGCAGGCCAACGGATACGTGCAGTCGGCGCAACCCATCCTGTTACAGGGCGGCGAGTATGTGATGTTTACCTATGAGGGTCTGGGGACGGGCGTGCAGGAGTTTATCCTGACGGTGTACGGCACCTGCATGCCAATGCTGAACCTGACTCGCCGTAAAGGGCAGGATATAGAGCGATACTACCCGGCAGAAGATGCCAAAGCGGGAGATCGCCCTATTAACCTGCGCTGCGAATTCCTGATTCCTATCCGCCGTTAACGCTGTAGTTCATCCAACGCAGGGGCATCCAGATGCGAGATGTCCCCTGCCGTTTCAACCACCCAGCCCGGTGCCAGCCATAAACTTTCCTGGTAATCGACACGAGAAATGGAGCAGTTGCGCAGACGCAAACGACGCTCAGCCCATGCAGGCAATCCCAGAATAGTGCTCACCAGGCAGCCCAGCGCAATACCATGGCTCACCAGCAATGGACGACTCCCCGGCGGCAGTTCCAGGCAGGATGCCAGCGCCGCGTTGACACGATCGCTCAGTTCCTGCATCGATTCCCCTTCCGGAATACGACCATCCACCGTACCGTTCACCAACTGACGACGCCAGCCCTCTTCTTCCGGGGTCAGTGTATCGATATGGCGTTTTTCCAGCACGCCCATATTGAGTTCACGCAGGCGCGCATCATAAGTGATCTCACAGCCACACGCCTGAGCGATAATTTCTGCAGTGCGTCGTGTACGACCTAAATCGCTACTGATAACGTGCGTAATGCCAAACGAGCGGGCGCGTTCACCAACCTGCATGGCTTGCTGCTCACCTTTAGCGGTCAGTGGGCTGTCTGACTGGCCTTGAATACGTCGCTCGGCGTTCCACTGCGTTTCACCATGGCGAACAAGGTATACCTGTAACATGCTTTTTTTCCGTTATATACTCGTCGTACTTTGAGTAGACTCTGCGATGAATTTTCAAACTGAGCTTAATTATGCACAAGGTTATCTCTGCGACCACCAATCCTGCCAAAATTCAGGCAATTCTGCGGGCATTTGAAGAGATTTTCGGGGAAGGATCCTGCCATATTGAACCCATCGCCGTCGAGAGTGGCGTGCCGGAACAGCCTTTTGGAAACCAGGAAACGCGCACTGGCGCACGAAATCGCGTTGATAACGCGCGCCGCCTGCACCCGCAGGCTGATTTCTGGGTCGCTATTGAAGCGGGAATTGACGATGACGCCACCTTCAGTTGGGTGGTAATTGATAACGGTATCCAGCGTGGCGAAGCCCGTTCTGCTACGCTGCCATTGCCTGCCGTCATTCTCGACAGAGTACGCCTTGGTGAAGCGCTTGGTCCGGTGATGTCGGATTACACGGGTATTGATGAGATTGGCCGTAAAGAGGGCGCAATTGGCGTCTTTACCGCGGGCAAACTGACGCGTTCGAGCGTCTATCACCAGGCAGTGATTCTGGCGTTAAGCCCATTTCATAACGCAGTGTATCGGTAATTATTTGCGCTATGTTGTAGGCCTGATACGCACAGCGCCATCAGGTATTTCGCTGCAATGTTGCCGGATGGCGGCTTCGCCTTATCCGGCCTACGACGAATCAGCCGTTTTTGAGCAACACCTGCTCCAGCCACTGGCGTAACTCTACGGGTGCCGACTTGAGACTGTTGGAACCACGCGTAATGGTGGCAATCCCGGCCCCAAGTTCGTTTTTTAGCTCGCGCTGGCTCATCTCACCACGCAACAACTCTTCAATGATGCGCACGCGCGTTCCCAGCGCTTCGCGCTCATCCGGCGTTAACATCAAATTGAGCAGTGGCTGATGTAAATCTTGCTCGTAAGCCTGTTTAAGCAGGTCGACAAAACGTAACCACTCCTGGTGACGCTGTTCTGCCATCGCTGCTGAATAGGGTGATTGCTGGGTCATAAAATGTCGCCATCGTTGCGGGGGGAAGCGTGCTTGCTTCCCCCTTTTGTACTCTTTAACGAGTACGATAGCATAACACACTCAACGCGATCAGTAACGACGTTGCCATTCTGCGTCGCTCATCAACGTCGGTTTATCCCCGAGGAAATAACGGTAGTAAGCATCGTATGCCAGCACGTTCTTCACATATCCTCGCGTTTCCGAGAACGGAATACTTTCGACAAACGCCACGGCATCAATACGACCTGCGCTATTGCCAAGCCAGGTACGAACGCGTCCCGGGCCGGCGTTATACGCCGCAGAAGAAAAGATACGGTTGTTGCCAAATTGCTGGTACACGTACTGCAAATAGCTGGTACCGATGTTGATATTGGTATCAGGATCTAACAACTGATTTGGGTTGCTGTAACCTGGAATCGAGAACATTTTCACCGTATGCGTCGCCGTGCCCGGCATAATCTGCATCAGCCCACTGGCACCTACCGGCGATTTTACTTTCGGGTTCCAGGCGCTTTCCTGACGTGCAATGGCCATCGCATAACTCTGTGGAATATCTTTTCCGCGGGTGTAGCGGGTAAACAGATCCTGGTAAGCCAGCGGGAAGCGCTCTTCCAGATGATCCCACAGCTTACCGGCGATCGTCGCCTGCACGCTCAGATCCCACCAGTGGTTATTGAACGCGTAACGTGCCAGTTGTGCCTGCTCAGACTTCGTGCGGCTGGTGACCAGGTTCGCCCATTCACTGCGCGCGGTATTGTCCAGGTTCCAGTACATCAGTTCACGAACACGCGCCATTTCCGGCCCCTGAGTCAGGGCAGAGTCAACATTCGCTGGCGCTTTATCCACTTTCAACACGTACTCTTCTCCCAGCCTTTGCGCGGCCACCATCGGGTAGAAACCGCGCTGCTGCATGAGCTGATGCAGGATCTCTTTCGCTTCATCATTGCGTCCCCGCTCCAGCAGCAGATCCGCCTGCCAGTAGCGCCACTCATCTTTTTCTTTCGCCTCCATCGGCAGGCGGGCCAGCCAGGTGTTCAGCCCGCGACGGTCCCCGGTCCCCAGCGCCATGCGCACACGACGTTCCACAAGCGTGGTGGATTGTGAGCGCATAATCGCATCATCGCGCCATTTCGCCTGCTCATCGGTCACATCATTGCCCATCAGACGCCAGGCGACAATGTCGCGCAGTTCCTGGGTTTGCTCGTCATTCAACTGCTGCGCCTGCACCAGGGAAGGGATCATCAGGCGAGCGTTTTCCACATCCTGACGGGCTACGCTGGCAAAGGCCACCGCCGCCATCTGTCGGGTGAAATCCGTCGCACCGGTGGTGCGAGCAAAGGTCATCACCGAATTAGGATCGTTCGCCAGTGCGATGATTGCCTGCGCGATTGTCTGATACTGTGCTGGCATCTGTCCGGCCAGCGCGGTCACCAGTCCGGTATTCCCCGCCTTCATCGCCAGACGGATACGTTCCAGATACGCCAGCGGGTCCTGAGTGCCGGAAGCGCGCCATACGCCGAATAATTTGTCACACGCATTCGGCTGGCTTTTGCCGGTTAACCACAACTCTTTTGCGCCCTGCCAGGCCTCTTCGGTTTGCCCGGTGCTCCATTTCGCATAGTAGTAGTTACATTGCGCCTCAGTAGTGCCAGGCTTATCCGGGCTAAATGCCAGCAGCCCGCGCCAGTCTTCCCGACGCGCCAGTTCGTTCACAAAACGCGATTGCAGAGTACGTGCCGGTGGGAGCGTCGGGTTAGCGCGCACAAAGTTCGTTACGGTGATGGTAGGCTGATTCATCAAGTCGTCAGTGATCTGGCGATATTCCAGATAGGGGTACAGAGGATAGTTCTTCAGGCCGGGCATCATCTGCTCTACGACGTCCATTTGTCGGTTATCCCAGGCCTGCTTAATTTGCGCATAGCGATTGCGCTGCTCATCCAGGGAATCGGCTCGCGCCACTTGACTGACCGTCAGCAGACATACGCTGGCAGCCAGCAGGCGCCAGGTAAATTGTTTGGCTTTGTCCACAAGCTCTTCCTCTTGTCGTTTACGTCTGTGCAGCATCATGCCGCTTAATTAGTTCATGCTAACCAGACATTGCAGAATGTGCCACGTCACGGACACTTTTTTACTTTTGTTGCGAGTGAGATCTGCTGGCTGGGATTGGGCAATGAAAAAGGCTACACTTCGCCTTTGATAACTATTTACCAATAATTAGCCCTAAATAATTCAAGTTGCAGCAAGGCGGCGAGGGAGTGAATCCCCTGAGCGTACAAAAGTACGTGACTGGGGTGAACGCACACAGCCAACGCATCTGCGGCTTGAAGTATGACGGGATAAACATAGAGGCGAGTCCAACGTGGCCCAATTCGTTTATACCATGCATCGTGTCGGCAAAGTCGTTCCGCCGAAACGTCATATTCTTAAAAACATCTCTCTGAGCTTCTTCCCAGGCGCAAAAATCGGGGTGCTCGGTCTGAACGGTGCGGGTAAATCTACCCTGCTGCGTATCATGGCCGGCATTGATACCGATATCGAAGGTGAAGCACGTCCGCAGCCGGGTATCAAGATCGGTTACCTGCCACAGGAACCGAAGCTGAACCCGGAACACACTGTTCGAGAATCCGTTGAAGAAGCGGTTGCCGAAGTGGTTAACGCACTGAAAGGCCTGGATGAAGTGTATGCGAAATACGCAGAGCCAGACGCAGATTTCGATAAACTTGCTGCGCAACAGGGCAAGTTTGAAGAGATTATTCAGGCGCATGACGGTCATAATCTGAATGTGCAGCTCGAACGTGCCGCCGATGCCCTGCGTCTGCCGGACTGGGATGCCAAAATTGAGAAGCTCTCCGGTGGTGAACGTCGCCGCGTCGCACTGTGCCGCCTGCTGCTGGAAAAACCAGACATGCTGCTGCTCGACGAACCGACGAACCACCTGGATGCCGAATCCGTCGCGTGGCTGGAACGCTTCCTGCACGACTTTGAAGGGACCGTTGTGGCGATTACCCACGACCGTTACTTCCTTGATAATGTTGCCGGATGGATTCTGGAGCTTGACCGTGGTGAAGGTATTCCGTGGGAAGGTAACTACTCCTCATGGCTGGAACAAAAAGATCAGCGTCTGGCTCAGGAAGCCTCTCAGGAAGCGGCTCGTCGTAAATCCATTGAGAAAGAGCTGGAGTGGGTACGCCAGGGTGCTAAAGGCCGTCAGTCTAAGGGCAAAGCCCGTCTGGCACGCTTTGAAGAACTCAACAATACCGAGTACCAGAAACGTAACGAAACCAACGAACTGTTTATTCCACCAGGACCGCGTCTGGGCGATAAAGTCGTTGAAGTGACCAATCTGCGTAAATCCTACGGCGATCGCGTACTGATTGACGATTTGAGCTTCTCAGTACCGAAAGGGGCTATTGTCGGTATCATCGGCCCGAACGGTGCAGGTAAATCCACCCTGTTCCGCATGATGTCCGGTCAGGAACAGCCTGACAGCGGCACCATTGAACTGGGTGAAACCGTGAAGCTGGCGTCTGTTGACCAGTTCCGTGATGCCATGGACAACAGCAAAACCGTGTGGGAAGAAGTCTCCGGCGGGCTGGATATCATGAAGATCGGCAACACCGAGATGCCAAGCCGCGCCTACGTAGGCCGCTTTAACTTCAAAGGTGTGGATCAGGGTAAACGCGTCGGCGAGCTGTCCGGTGGTGAGCGTGGTCGTCTGCACCTGGCGAAGCTGCTGCAGGTTGGCGGTAATATGCTGCTGCTCGATGAACCGACAAACGACCTGGATATCGAAACCCTGCGCGCGCTGGAAAACGCCCTGCTGGAATTCCCAGGCTGTGCGATGGTTATCTCGCACGACCGTTGGTTCCTTGACCGTATCGCCACCCACATTCTGGATTACCAGGATGAAGGTAAAGTCGAGTTCTTTGAAGGTAACTTTACCGAATACGAAGAGTACAAAAAACGCACGCTGGGCGCTGATGCGCTGGAGCCGAAGCGTATTAAGTACAAGCGTATTTCTAAGTAATTACCGTTAAGCGCCGGATGGCGGCGTTCCGCCTTATCCGGCCTACGAGATAAGTACGANTTGTAAGCCGAATANGNGCAGGTCATCCTGCCTATGAGGTTAGTGCGACTTGTAGGCCGGATAAGCGCAGCGCATCCGGCATTAAAACCTACCTCTGCTCACCCATCAGTTCTTTCACCAGCTCCACGCAGCGCAGGAACCGGCCATCATAGTCAGGCTCTTCCACGTGGACAAAATCGATATTGTTTTCCTGTAGCATCTCCACCAGCAGAGACTGAAATGCCTTACGGTCAACCGAACTCCCAAGGCTGCGTAATCCATCCGCCACCCACGGAGTATTGTTTTCCAGCAGGATCACCAGGTCAAAGCGGTATTCGTCAATCAATGCCTGCACAAACGGATGCTCACGCCCTTCGTACTTTTTACAGAATGCCTGAGTGGTCACAAAGTCAGTGTCGATAAATGCCACTTTATTGGCATATTTCACTGCGAAATCAATGTACTGTGCCTGTCCCAGCGCAATCTTGTCGTAGTCCGAGTATTGCAACGCCATCTCGTCGCCCCCCAAATGGGAAAAGACGTAATCACGGCCATATTCCCACGCACTGGTGGTGTTGAAGATATTGGCAAGCTTATTCACCAGCGTCGATTTGCCGCTCGACTCTCCACCGAGGATCGCCACGGTGCGCACGAAAAACGGTTTCACTTCAGTCGGGATATATTCCCAGTAGCGGAATGGGTTTTCTCGAATTTGCCCGCCGCTGATGCTCATAAATGTCCGTTTGGGATCAACCAGTACCGTTTCAATGCCCAGATGTTCAAGATATTGCGGGGCATCAGATTCTTCAGAGGTGTAAATCCAGTTAGGCTGAATCCCCTTCTCCTGCATAAACGTTTTGATGCCATTGCTCCACACATCCCAACCGTGCGGATACGGCTCCATGCCTTCCTCATTGAAGGCATGGATACGGATGTTTTTTTGATATTTGAAGGTCTGCAACAGCCAGCGCAGACGGTCAGAAACCGTTGGCTGTTGTGACATGGCACTGTCTTCAAACAGACTGCGGTCGCGCGTATCGTCATAGCCCATGATGATATGCAGTTCATCTACCTGACTACAGGCGCGCTGAATAAGATAGATATGACCGGTATGCAGCGGATAAAACTTGCCAAATACCACACCGATGTTTTTCTGCTGACGGGGAAACTCAAGCCCCAAAAAACGGTGCAGCGCCTCCAGTTTTTGCGCGCTGGGGCTTTTGATTTTGGCATTCAACAGTTGGCTGAGATATCCCTTGGTCATGCCACTGGCATCCGCCACTTGTTGCAGGGTACAGCCCTTTTGCTTAATGGCGGTTTTCAGATAATCAAATGACACAAGAGCCTCCTGCTGGAAAAATCGCGTAACACTGCCTGATGGCGCTTCGCTTATCAGGCCTACAACATCAATCCGTAGGCCGGATAAGACGCATTGCGTCGCCATCCGGCAAATTATACAACATCACTGCATACAGAGGATTATAAGTCGTCAAACACGCTTAGCGCATCTGCAAGCTTTTTCACGCCAAAAACCTGCATCCCTTCCGGTACTTTTTTCGGGACGTTGGCGGCAGGCACAATCGCCCGGCGGAAGCCGTGCTTCGCCGCTTCCGAAATACGCTCCTGGCCGCTCGGCACCGGGCGAATCTCGCCCGCCAGCCCTACTTCGCCAAAGACCACTAAATCCTGCGGCAACGGTCTGTCGCGTAAGCTGGAAACCATCGCCAGCAGCAGCGCCAGATCGGCACTGGTTTCAGTGACTTTTACGCCACCCACCACATTGACGAACACATCCTGATCCGCCATCTGCAAACCACCGTGACGGTGCAGTACCGCCAGCAGAATCGCCAGACGGTTTTGTTCCAGCCCAACCGCCACGCGACGCGGATTCGACATCATGGAGTGATCGACCAATGCCTGGATCTCCACCAGTAATGGACGTGTCCCTTCCCAGACCACCATTACTGAGCTGCCGGAGGTAACTTCATCACCGCGACTTAAAAAGATAGCAGAAGGGTTGCTGACTTCGCGCAGTCCCTGTTCGGTCATCGCGAAGACACCCAGCTCATTCACCGCACCAAAACGGTTCTTATGGCTACGCAGGGTACGAAAACGGGAGTCGGCATCACCGTCGAGCAGCACCGAGCAGTCAATACAGTGCTCCAACACCTTTGGCCCGGCCAGCGACCCGTCTTTGGTGACATGGCCGACCATAACAATCGCCACACCACGCGTTTTAGCAAAGCGCGTCAGGTAAGCGGCGGTTTCCCGTACCTGCGCCACACTGCCTGGCGAAGACTGAATATCCGCCATATGCATCACCTGAATGGAGTCGATAACCATCAGCCTCGGCTGTTCTTCTTCTGCAATCAGGCAAATTTGCTCAATGCTGGTTTCCGACAGCATATTCAGATTCGCCGTCGGAAGACCCAGTCGGTGTGCGCGCATCGCAACCTGCTGCAAAGATTCTTCCCCTGTGACGTACAAGGTTTTCATCTGCTCGGCAAGTTTGCACAACGTTTGTAGCAGCAGCGTCGACTTCCCTGCTCCGGGGTTACCGCCAATCAGAATGGCGCTACCCGGCACCACACCGCCGCCCAGTACGCGATCGAATTCTTTAAAACCGGTAGAAAAACGCGGCAACTCCTCGAGGCTAATATCAGACAGCTTCTGCACCTTTGCGACACCCGCATTCCCGGCATAGCCGCTGAGCCGCTCGTTACGCGCCACCGTAGGCGACGCCGCAAGACGTACCTCGGTAATGGTGTTCCAGGCCTGACAAGCGCTACATTGACCCTGCCAGCGCGGGTAATCGGCCCCACATTCATTACAAACAAAGGCGCGTTTTGGAGCTTTTGCCACGTTTAACCTCTTTTGTTAATGCTTTTGTCGGATGGCGCAGCCGTCATCCGACATCAAAATTATTTCTGGTTCATGCTGCCGGAGAGAATGCAGAACACGCCCATCAGATCAGCGTGACGGATAGTGATCTCCGTCTTTTCATTCACTTTCGGTTTTGCATGGTAGGCGATCCCCAGACCTGCCGTTTTGATCATCGGCAGATCGTTGGCACCATCCCCGATCGCCACCGTCTGCGCCATCGGGATTTCATACTCTTGCGCCAGACGTGTCAGGGTATTGGCTTTGTACTGCGCATCAACGATATCGCCAATCACATTACCAGTGAATTTACCGTCCATGATTTCCAGCTCATTCGCCACAACGGCAGTCAGTCGCAGTTTTTCACGCAGGTATTCCGCAAAGAAGGTAAAACCACCGGAGGCAATAGCCACTTTCCAGCCGAGCGTTTCCAGCTTCAACACCAGTTGCGTCAGGCCAGGCATCAGCGGTAAGTTTTCGCGCACCTGTTGCAGAATGTTGGCATCGGCCCCTTTCAGGGTGGCAACCCGGCTGCGCAGACTGGCGGTAAAATCCAGTTCACCACGCATCGCGCGTTCGGTCACTTCCGCGACCATTTCGCCCGTTCCGGCCAGTTTGGCGATTTCGTCGATACATTCGATCTGGATAGCCGTAGAGTCCATATCCATCACCAGTAGCCCTGGCGTACGCAGATGGGGGATTTTACCTAATGGCGCAACATCCAGTTTGGCGTCATGCGCCAGTTTTGTCGCGCGCGGTGTTAACGACCCGGCGAGGCGAATCACTTGATAATCCTCAACGCACCAGGCGGCTACGATCACCATCGCCGCACCCAGTTTGCTCTGGTATTGCGTTAAACGCTGTTTATCCAGCCCACGACCATACAGCAGCCAGCCACTGCGGCCCGCGTGGTAGTCCAGCGGCATGACTTCATCACCGCTTAAAGAAAGGGGCAGACCTGGCCACAGAGAGACATCTTCAGGTAGATCGCACCAGGTAATGTTAGGCATTAAAGCTCCTGTAAAATCGTTCGGGTCGGAATCATCCAGGGGAAAATAACGCATGAGGCTACCCTGTAACCAGCGCTTCTGGCAACATTAAGCCTCAAATTTTCAGCAGGTGGAATATGGCTCGCGCAAAACTGAAATTCCGACTTCATCGTGCAGTGATTGTATTGTCCTGTCTCGCGTTGCTTGTCGCCCTGATGCAGGGTGCATCCTGGTTTAGTCAAAGCCACCAGCAGCAACGTAATCCGCAGTTGGAAGAACTGGCCCGTACACTGGCCCGCCAGGTCACCTTAAACGTCGCGCCGCTGATGCGTACCGAAACACCGGATGAAAAACGCATCAAAGCCGTACTCACACAGTTAACGGAGAGTAGCCGTATTCTGGATGCTGGTGTGTACGATGAACAGGGCGATCTGATTACCCGCACCGGTGAGAGCGTCAATGTCCGTGACCGGCTGGCGCTCGATGGCAAAAAGGCCGGGGGCTATTTTAATCAGCAAATCGTTGAGCCCATTCAGGGGAGAAACGGTCCGCTGGGTTATCTGCGTCTGACACTTGACACCCACACGCTTGCCACCGAAGCGAAGCAGGTAGACAACACCACCAACATCTTACGCCTGATGCTGCTCCTGTCACTGGCTATTGGCGTAGTCCTCACTCGCACATTATTGCAAGGCAAGCGTACCCGCTGGCAGCAATCCCCTTTCCTGCTGACCGCGAACAAACCGGTACAGGAAGAAGACAACGAGAAAAAAGAGTAATTCAAAGAAAGGAAATCGACCATGACCACACTACGCCTGCTTATCTCTGACTCTCACGATCCCTGGTTTAACCTGGCCGTTGAAGAGTGCATTTTCCGCCAGATGCCCGCCACGCAGCGCGTCCTGTTTTTATGGCGTAACGCCGATACGGTGGTTATTGGCCGCGCGCAAAACCCATGGAAAGAGTGTAACACCCGCCGAATGGAAGAGGACAACGTACGGTTGGCACGTCGCAGCAGTGGCGGTGGTGCGGTATTTCACGATCTCGGGAATACCTGCTTTACCTTTATGGCCGGCAAACCGGAGTATGACAAAACCATCTCCACGGCTATCGTATTGAATGCGTTGAATTCACTGGGTGTAAACGCCGATGCCTCCGGGCGTAACGATCTGGTGGTTAAAACCGCCGAGGGCGACCGCAAAGTCTCTGGTTCCGCATATCGGGAAACCAAGGATCGTGGATTTCACCACGGAACACTGCTGTTGAATGCCGATCTCAGTCGACTGGCCAACTACCTGAACCCCGATAAAAAGAAACTCGCCGCGAAAGGGATTACCTCTGTACGCTCGCGAGTTGCCAATTTGACTGAGTTGTTACCGGGCATTACCCACGAACAGGTGTGTAAGGCTGTTACAGAAGCCTTTTTTGAACACTACGGCGAACGCGTAGATGCCGAAATTATCTCTCCTGACAAAACGCCGGATTTGCCGAATTTTGCCGAAACCTTTGCCCGCCAGAGCAGTTGGGAGTGGAACTTTGGCCAAGCTCCAGCGTTTTCACATCTGCTGGACGAACGCTTCACCTGGGGCGGCGTAGAGCTGCATTTTGACGTTGAGAAGGGGCATATTACCCGTGCACAGGTCTTTACCGACAGCCTCAACCCCACACCGTTAGAAGCGCTGGCGGGTCGTCTGCAAGGGTGTTTGTATCGGGCGGATAGGCTGCAACAGGAGTGCGAGGCGCTGCTGGTTGATTTCCCACAGCAGGAGAAAGAGTTACGCGAGCTGTCGGCATGGATTGCAGGAGCGGTGCGTTAAGCACTGGCCTGAAAAATGCCGGATGGCGGCTGCGCCTTATCCGGCCTACGAGAACAATGGCAGGCCCGGTCAGCACAGCGCCACCGGGCATCACAACGCTTACTCTTTATCGCCCAGCAGAACGGATTCCAGTGCGATTTTGATCATGTCGTTGAAGGTCGTCTGACGTTCAGCGGCAGTGGTCTGCTCGTGAGTACGGATATGGTCGGACACGGTGCAGATGGTCAGCGCTTTCGCACCAAATTCAGCCGCAACACCATAGATACCCGCCGCTTCCATTTCCACGCCCAGTACGCCGTACTTTTCCATCACGTCGAACATTTCACCGTCCGGAGAGTAGAACAGGTCAGCGGAGAACAGGTTGCCCACGCGCGCGTCAACGCCCAGCGCTTTTGCCGCATCAACAGCGTTACGCACCATGTCGAAGTCAGCGATAG
Source organism: Citrobacter sp. Awk 2 (assembly GCF_028069815.1). NCBI lineage: Bacteria > Pseudomonadati > Pseudomonadota > Gammaproteobacteria > Enterobacterales > Enterobacteriaceae > Citrobacter > Citrobacter sp. Awk 2. The sequence goes on along the minus strand of NZ_JANEWL010000038.1, from coordinate 18,120 downwards.
CTGCAAAGTCATGATCTTTAAAGCGGATACGGTTAACTTTGGAGTCAGTGCAAGCACCCATACCGATAACCACGTCACGCAGTTTGACGTCCATACGCACAGCGCCACAGGAGCCTACGCGAATGATTTTCTTCACGCCGAAATCCGTGATCAGCTCTTTGGTGTAGATGGAGCAGGACGGGATACCCATACCGTGACCCATAACAGAGATCTTACGGCCTTTGTAAGTCCCGGTGAAACCTAACATGCCGCGAACGTTGTTCACTTCACGGACATCTTCGAGGAAAGTTTCAGCAATGTGCTTAGCACGCAGCGGGTCGCCCGGCATCAAAACTACGTCAGCGAAATCGCCCATTTCTGCATTAATATGTGGGGTAGCCATCTTTTATCCTTATCTTGTTGTTATTGCCTGATGGCGGCTACGCCTTATCAGGCCTACAAAACGTATTCAAATACCCTAAGGATTTCGCGTTGTAGGAAGGCGACGAATTCGTGAATCCCCGGGAGCATAGGTTAACTATGCGACCGGGGTGAGCGAATGAAGTCAACGCATCCACAGCACGAAAGACAACGGGTATTACAGCATGTTTTTACCGTAGTCCATCGGCGACGTACCAAAGTAGCTCGCCAGCGTCTGACCGATATCCGCGAAGGTTTCACGGTGGCCTAAAGAACCCGGTTTCACTTTCGGGCCGTAAATCAGCACCGGAATGTGTTCACGGGTATGGTCGGTCCCGGTCCAGCTCGGGTCACAGCCGTGGTCAGCGGTCAGGATCAGAATGTCATCTTCACCTACCAGCTCCATCAACTCTGGCAGACGGCGGTCGAACAACTCCAGACCAGCAGCATAGCCAGCGATATCGCGACGGTGGCCCCAGGAAGAGTCGAAGTCCACGAAGTTAGTGAAGACAATCGTCTCATCACCCGCTTCTTTCATCTCTTTGATGGTCGCGTCGAACAGCGCGTCCAGACCGGTTGCTTTCACTTTTTTAGTGATACCGCAGTTGGCGTAGATGTCCGCGATCTTACCGACAGAGACAACATGACCTTTTTTCTCATCGACCAGTTTCTGCAGTACCGTCGGCGCTGGCGGCTCAACAGCCAGGTCGTGACGGTTACCGGTACGCTGGAAGTTACCAGCTTTGTCACCGATAAACGGACGCGCAATAACACGGCCAATGTTGTAGCCGCCTTCAGTCAGTTCTTCACGAGCGATTTCACACAGCTCGTAGAGCTTATCCAGGCCAAAGGTTTCTTCGTGGCAGGCAATCTGGAACACGGAGTCAGCGGAGGTATAAAAAATCGGCTTGCCGGTTTTCATATGCTCTTCACCCAGTTGATCCAGAATAACGGTACCGGAAGAGTGGCAGTTACCGAGGTAGCCCGGCAGATTGGCACGCTTAACCAGTTTATCCAGCAATTCTTGTGGGAAGCTGTTCTCGTGATCGGAGAAATAACCCCAGTCAAACAGAACCGGAACACCCGCGATTTCCCAGTGGCCAGAGGGTGTGTCTTTGCCGGAAGAGAGTTCATGCGCCCATGCGTAGGCACCAATCACTTCCGCGTTGCCGTCCATACCCGCAGCAATTTTACCCGTCGATCCTTCGTGAGCTTTCACCAGACCCAGACGAGTCAGGTTAGGCAGATTCAGTGGGCCTTTGCGGCCATTGTCAGCTTCGCCCTTCGCACAGGCTTCTGCAATATGACCCATAGTGTCTGAACCTACGTCGCCAAAGCGATCCGCATCTTCAGTCGCACCAATACCAAAGGAGTCCAGCACCATAATAAATGCACGTTTCATCTTGTTCTCCATACATCTGCGCCGCAAAAAAGCGATCAGATCAGTATACAGTTAATCGGTTATACGACGATAGACTGTCGGTGTAATTTCTGGCGCTTTGTCGTCAAGGCTGATTGCCGCTTTGACCGCTTTCGCCGCTTCCTGCCAGCTGGCTTCGTCTTTGGCGTGAATTACCGCCAGCGGACGCTGACCATCAACACTATCGCCCAGACGCGCCATGTCGGTGAAACCGACGCTGTAATCAATGGTGTCCGAAGCCTGACGACGACCGCCGCCCATGGAAACGACCGCCATACCTAGCGCACGGGTATCCATTGCGCTGACAAAACCTTCGGTATCAGCATATACCGCTTTGCTGAGCATTGCCGTCGGCAGGTACTTCGCATAATTTTCCACGAAGTCGGTTGGGCCTTTCTGCGCCGCAACCATGCGGCCAAAAATTTCTGCTGCTTTACCGTTATCCAGTACGGCCTGCAACTTCGTGCGGGCTTCTGCGTCATCTTTCGCCAGTTTACCGGAGATCAACATCTCCACACACAGCGCCATCGTAACGTCGAACAAGCGTGGATTACGGTATTCGCCGGTCAGGAACTGCACCGCTTCACGGACTTCAACCGCGTTACCTGCACTGGAGGCCAGCACCTGATTCATATCCGTTAACAGCGCAGTGGTACGAACCCCCGCCCCGTTTGCCACGCCAACAATCGCTTCGGCAAGGGCTTCAGAAAGTTCGTAGGTCGGCATAAAGGCACCACTACCTACTTTGACGTCCATCACCAGCGCATCCAGTCCTTCCGCCAACTTTTTAGCCAGAATGGAACCCGTGATGAGTGGAATGGAATCCACCGTCGCGGTGATATCGCGGGTGGCATAAAAACGTTTGTCCGCCGGTGCGAGTGAGCTGGTTTGCCCAATAATCGCCACACCCACGTCTTTAATAATTTCACGGAAACGCGCATCGTCCGGGAAGATATCAAATCCCGGGATCGCTTCCAGTTTATCGAGCGTACCGCCGGTATGCCCCAGACCGCGCCCAGAGATCATCGGGATAAAGCCGCCGCAGGCTGCGACCATCGGACCTAACATCAGTGACGTCACATCACCTACACCGCCGGTAGAGTGTTTATCCACAATCGGGCCGTTCAGCTGCAAACTTTTCCAGTCCAGCACGGTTCCTGAATCACGCATTGCCATGGTCAGCGAGACACGCTCAGGCATTGTCATATCGTGGAAGAAAATGGTCATCGCCAGGGCGGCGATTTGCCCTTCAGAGATGGTGTTGTCGCGAATACCGTTAATAAAGAAACGAATTTCTTCATCACTCAGCGCATGACCATCACGTTTTTTACGAATAATTTCTTGTGCGAGAAACACGGTAACCCCCGATTAATCAGGTTAAATGCGGCGGAAAACCCACTGCAATGAATGATTACTCTAAATAATTCAAGTCGCAGGAAGGCGGCAAGGGAACTCATCCCCAGGAGCTTACTACAGTAAGTGACTGGGGTGAGGGAGTGCAGCTAACGCACCTGCGGCTTGAAGTATGACGAGTAATTAGTAGCTGCTTGCGCTCTTACCGTCGCCGTGACCCAGTGCTTTCAGCAGGCTAGCCAGCAGGCTGGACGCACCAAAACGGTAATGACGGGAATCGGCCCAGTCAGCGCCAAACAATTCGTCGGCAATTGCCAGGAACTGCTGTGCATCTTCTGCAGTACGCACGCCGCCAGCCGGTTTGAAACCAACCGTTTTAGAAACACCCATATCGCGGATCACTTCCATCATGATGCGTGCGCTTTCCGGCGTCGCATTGACCGGTACTTTACCGGTAGATGTTTTGATGAAATCAGCACCGGCTTTGATGGAGATTTCAGATGCTTTGCGAATCAGTGCTTCTTCTTTCAGCTCACCAGTTTCGATGATCACTTTCAGCAGCACATTGGCTGCTGCGCACGCGTCTTTACAGGCTTTAACCAGATCAAAACCAATCTGCTCATTGCCTGCGATCAGTGCACGATACGGGAATACCACATCAACTTCGTCTGCACCGTAGGCAATCGCGGCGCGGGTTTCTGCCAGCGCGATCTCGATATCGTCGTTGCCATGCGGGAAGTTAGTCACGGTGGCAATACGGATGTCCGGTGTGCCCTGCTCTTTCAGAGTCTTACGCGCAATAGGGATGAAACGCGGATAGATGCAGATTGCAGCAGTGTTGCCAACCGGGGTCTTCGCCTGATGACACAGCGCGATCACTTTCTCATTAGTGTCGTCGTCATTCAGGGTGGTCAGGTCCATCAGTTTCAGTGCACGCAGGCTGCTTGCTGTTAAATCGGTCATAACATTCTCCAACGGCATCGCCGTATAAAATTTCACCTTGCGAGTTTGTTAGTATTCTAACATCCGCTCGCTATTACACTTCGATATACATCACAGTTAATGAAAACCACATACAGATTTGCATTACTCTAATGAGATCTACTTCAAATAAATGACCTTTACTGGCGGCATGCGGTGACATCAGGCGCATCCGGATCAAAGGTTGTCGCTGCGTTGCTTCCTACAATGGCGCTTAACCTTCAGTACATAAAGGAACCAACGATGCCCACGTCAAGCGAACTCGCGCTGCAACAGCGCTGCCAACAAATCGTGACCAGTCCAGTGCTCAGCCCTGAACAAAAACGTCATTTTCTGGCACTGGAGGCAGAAAACGCTTTGCCGTATCCGCAACTGCCTGCACAAGCACGCCAGGCGCTGGATGACGGGGTTATCTGCGATATGTACGAAGGTCATGCCCCGTTCAAACCGCGCTACGTATTACCCGATTACGCGCGTTTTCTGGCCAACGGTTCATCATGGCTGGAACTGGAAGGCGCAAAGGATCTCGATGACGCATTATCCTTACTCACCATTCTTTACCACCACGTTCCGTCAGTGACGTCGATGCCGGTGTATCTCGGCCAACTCGATGCGTTGCTGCAACCGTATGTTAGAATTCTAACACAAGACGAGATCGATGTTCGAATAAAACGTTTCTGGCGCTATCTCGACAGAACGCTGCCCGATGCGTTTATGCACGCCAATATTGGTCCTGCCGACACGCCCGTAACGCGGGCAATTTTACGCGCAGATGCAGAGTTAAAGCAGGTTTCGCCCAATCTGACATTTATTTATGATCCGCAAATTACACCTGACGATCTGCTGCTCAACGTCGCGCAAAATATTTGCGAATGCAGTAAACCGCACATTTCTAACGGCCCTGAAAATGATAAAATTTTCACAAAAGGCCACTATGGCGTCGTCAGTTGTTACAACTCACTGCCACTGGCGGGCGGTGGAAGTACGCTGGTCAGACTCAATCTGAAAGCCATTGCAGAGCGCAGTACTTCTGTCGATGACTTCTTTACGCGTACCCTACCGCATTACTGCCAACAGCAAATCGTCATCATTAATTCACGATGTGAATTCCTCTACGAGAAATCACATTTCTTTGAGAATAGCTTCCTGGTGCAGGAAGGGTTGATCGATCCCGAACGTTTTGTGCCTATGTTTGGCATGTATGGTCTGGCAGAAGCCGTAAACCTGCTGTGCGATAAGGCGGGGGAGAACGCTCGCTACGGCAAAGATGAGTACGCTAATCAGCTTGGTTATCGTATTAGCGCCCAGCTCGCCGACTTTGTTAACAACACGCCGGTGAGATATGGCTGGAAGCAGCGCGCGATGCTGCATGCGCAGTCGGGTATCAGTTCTGATATCGGCACCACGCCGGGCGCTCGCCTGCCTTATGGTGATGAACCCGATCCCATCACCCATCTGCAAACCGTCGCGCCGCATCATGCGTATTATCACGCCGGGATCAGCGATATTCTCACACTGGACGAAACCATCAAACGTAACCCGCAGGCGCTGGTACAGCTTTGCCTCGGCGCGTTTAAAGCCGGTATGCGCGAGTTTACCGCCAACGTGAGCGGAAACGATCTGGTCCGTGTGACCGGCTACATGGTGCGCCTGTCGGATCTGGAAAAATATCGTACCGAAGGTTCACGTACCAACACCACCTGGTTGGGTGAAGAAGCCGCGCGCAATACGCGTATTCTGGAACGACAACCCCGAGTGATCAGCCATGAACAGCAGATGCGCTTTAGTCAGTAAGCTGATTCCCTTCTCCTGCGTCGACGGGCCGGGGAGTCGCCTGGCCCTGTTCCTGCAGGGATGTAATCTGCGCTGTAAAAATTGCCACAATCCGTGGACGATGGGACGCTGCAACGATTGCGGGGAATGTGTGCTGCATTGCCCGCATGAAGCGTTGAGTCTGAGCGCGGGAAAAGTATGGTGGCAATCTGATATTTGCCAGCAATGCGACACCTGCCTGCATATGTGTCCTCAGCAGGCCACACCGATGACGCAAACCATGAGTGTGGATGAGGTGCTGCAGCATGTTCGTAAAGCCTCGCCGTTTATTGAAGGAATGACGGTCAGCGGTGGTGAGGCGACAACACAGTTACCGTTTATTGTTGCGCTGTTTAGCGCGATCAAAGCCGATCCGCAGCTACAGCACCTGACCTGCCTGGTGGACAGCAACGGCATGCTGAGCGAAACCGGCTGGCAAAAGCTGCTACCGGTTTGCGACGGTGCGATGCTCGATCTAAAAGCCTGGGATAGCGCATGTCATCTGCAACTGACAGGGCGCGATAATACTCTGATTAAAAACAGTATTATTTTTCTGGCAGACCAGGGAAAACTCGCGGAATTACGCCTGTTGGTGATCCCCGGTCAGGTAGACTATCTGCAACACATCGACCCGCTGTCTGCGTTTATTCATCGCTTAGGTAACGTGCCTGTGCGGCTAAATGCCTTTCATGCGCATGGGGTGTATGGCGAAGCGCAATCCTGGCCGAGTGCCACACCGGGAGATGTGGAGCAACTGGCAAATGCGTTACGCAATCGTGGCGTGGATAATGTGATCTTCCCGGCGCTGTACCTGTGATTACCGAATGCAACGACTTCATGTGTAGGCTGGATAAGGCGCAGCCGCCATCCGGCAAAGATATGCCTGATGCACTTCGCTTATCAGGCCTACGGAGCGCAGGATACCTCACACATTAAACAACGCCGTCGTATTGCGATACAGCACATCTGCTATCACGTCCGCAGGCTCTTGACGCAGTACGCATAATGTCTCAAAGACTCTGACCACCTGCTCAGGACGATTAGGCTGACCCTGAAAACCGTTAAGCGGCATATCCGGCGCATCGGTTTCCAACAGCAGCGATTCCAGTGGCAACGTCGCCATCACCTCACGCGTTTTGCTGGCGCGTGGATAGGTGATGGTCCCACCGACACCTATCTTGTACCCCAGTTGTACAAAACGCGTTGCCTGTTGCAGGCTTCCGGAAAAGCCATGCACCACACCGGTTCGCGGGAGATCATGGCGTTTAAGATGCATAGCCAGCTTGTCATGGGTACGGCGCGAATGGAGGATCACCGGAAGATCGTAACGCTTCGCCAGCTTAAGCTGTGCTTCCAGCACCCTTTCCTGCTTATCAAACTGCGGATCTTCACGCCAGAGATCCAGCCCGATCTCACCGACCGCCACCAGCTTCTGCGATCGTTGCTCCAATTCCTGTTGCAACCTGTCCAGACCGTTATCATCGTGATCTTCAATAACAATAGGATGCAGACCCAGCGCGGCATACAACGAAGGATAATTTTCCGCTAACGCCAGTACGCGTGAAAAGTTCATCGCCTGCGTTGCCGGAACAATAATATGGTGCACACCAACGTCAGCCGCACGCTGGAGGCTGGCTGGCTCATCACCGGTAAAGGGGGGAAAATCAAAATGACAATGCGTATCGATAAACCGGGGACTCACGCCAGATCCTCACTATTAAACGTCGTATCGTTGGCCTGGGGCGCACTGCTCGCAACGGATGCATGGGCGTCGTTGGCAACGGGGGCAGGTGGAACCACCACCGGGCTGGGCACCACAATCTTCGGCGTCTGACGAGGCAACGGCACATTTTTCGCCAACAGTTTACCAATCGTTGCCAAAAAATAGCGCCCGCACAGGCGTCCGGTTTTGTAGTCTTCACGCAATGCCGGAATGCGGCTCCCCAGTGCCATACTATGGAGTGGTTTTGGTGGGTAGATCTCAAAAATACGCAGCTTGCCCGGCGGTTTTTCGATAAAGCGCTGAATAGCGCGGTAGCTGGCTTCATGATGTTGAACCAGATTCACCAGCGGCTGCAGACTGCTCTCCCCCAGCCAACGCTCCATACGTTTGAACCATTGTGGGGTGTAGTACATTTGCGAAGGCACGGTGCGGATCACCACCAACGTCTTCGCCCCTTGCTTCGCCGCCTCCTGAACGGGTATGGCGTCACTGACTCCACCATCCAGATAGTTCACACCATCCAACACAACCCCTGAACGATAGAATCCCGGAATCGCACTGGATGCACGAATGAGATCCAGCCAATTGTGCCGGTTCGGCGAAAAATAGCCCGGCGTGTAGTCATCGCCCCGGCAGGCGCACATATAAAACGCTTTACCTGCCTCAAATAGGCGCTCCGCGTTATCCAGCGCCAGCGGCATCTGCGCAGCGGTGGAGTCCACCAGCCAGTCGAGATCGATGAGATTCCCCCCGCGTACGAATCGTACCGGGTCAAAAAACTCACGTCGGGTGGTGTAGCGCATGATCACCTTGCGCCCGTAGCCGGGTTGGTTACAGAGATAGGCCGACAGATTTTGCGCGCCAGCAGATGTCCCATAGAAGAGATCGAAAGGATTAAATTGCGCACGCATAAACTCATCCAGTACGCCGGCAGTAAAGATCCCCCGTTGCCCCCCGCCTTCGCACACCAGCGCCATACTGCCTGGTTGAAATGGACGTAACGATAACGGCGCTATATTACCGAGCGTGACGGGTATTCTCTGCCCCACCTCTGCCTTCCTGTTTTTTGTAATAGAGCAACAAGGTAACGCAAATTGCCCAGCGCTAAAACCGTAAAAGCCAGTCCAATGGACTGGCATAGTAGCAATTATTCTTTACAGCTAATCCCCCAAAATAATTCGAGTTACAGGAAGGCGGCAAGTGCGTGACTCCCGATGAGCTTACTCTGGTAAGTGATTCGGGTAAGCGCACGTAGCCAACGCACCTGTAACTTGAAGAATAAAGGGGATACGCTAGGGTCGTTTACGCCCAGTAAACAAGCTGACCAGAAACAGGATAATCCCCACCACAAAAACAATTTTTGCAGCGCCTGCTGCGGTACCCGCCAGTCCACCAAATCCCAGAGCGGCGGCAATTAACGCGATAACCAGAAATATGATGCCCCATCGAAACATATGCTTCTCCTTTACCATAGTTAATGTCGACCGCTTGATATGAGCGCTCAGGCTGCTCATCGGCGATATTTTCAGTGTGGTGCACAACGCGCCTCCCGACAAACGTCAGGAGGACGAATTAAGTCGAATTACTGAGTTTTGAGGTCATTTTTGACGCTTTTCACGCCATCAATTGCTTTAGCGATACTCTCAGCACGCTCACTTTGCGCCTGTGAATCGACGGTTCCTGAAAGCTGGACCACGCCATCGGTCGTCTCTACTTTCACTTTACGAGAAGGGACAATGTCATCGGCCAGCAGCTTGGCTTTCACTTCACTGGTGATAGCCGTATCACCCGCATAGCCTTTTACAGAGGTGTTTTTGCTGTCACGCACGTGCAGTTTGTCGCTAACGGAGGTCACGCCCTCAACGCCTTTCGCAACTTTAACGGCCTCTTCGGCCTGAGCCTGGCTTTCAACGAACCCACTTAACGTCACCACTTTCTGGTCCGTTTTGACGGAGATATCGGTGCTCTTAATGCTTTCGTGGTCCACCAGCGCGGCTTTTACTTTGGCGGTGAGGGTGCTGTCATCCATGAAATTACCGACTTTGTTCATAGAGCTATCGACTTTCTGCCCCGCACTTTCGAGCCCGGATTGCGCTTTATCCATTGTGCCGTTTTCTGCATAGGCAGAACCCGTTGCGACAGCGGAAGTCAGCATCACGGCCAGTAGCGTTTTAGAAATCTTAAGTCCTGTCATTGTCATCGATGTATTCCTGTTTGTTGTGCTTATAGCGATGTTCTGCCACTTAGCGGTCATAACCAGCAACTAATCACGTGACTGAAATAAATATCAGCTAAAGAGGCTGAAAAATGCTTAATGAAGAGCATTAAAAGCCGATATTTATGTCATCACATTGTTAAATATAGTTCACGATTTCGTGGCTGAGGTCTGAATTGATTAAAAAGCAAACAAAATTCAGGGGATTTAAGAACATTCCGCAAGGGATTTAAAAGACAGGAAAAGTTGCAGGGCGCGGTGAATACCGCACCCTGGAAGGCAGATTAGTGTTCGCGCGTTTTGCGGAACTGAACGTCAGGGTAACGTTCCTGGGTGAGATTCAGGTTAACCATGGTCGGCGCGATATAGGTGAGGTTATCGCCGCCATCCAGCGCCAGCTGAATTTCGTTTTTACGCTTAAATTCTTCGAATTTTTTCACGTCAGAACACTCTACCCAGCGCGCAGTCGCCACGTTGACTGACTCATAAATCGCTTCAACGTTGTATTCGCTCTTCAGACGAGAAACCACCACGTCGAACTGCAGCACACCGACGGCGCCAACGATCAGATCGTTGTTGGCAATCGGACGGAAGACCTGCACTGCGCCCTCTTCTGACAGCTGAACCAGCCCTTTCAACAACTGCTTCTGCTTCAACGGATCTTTCAGACGGATACGGCGGAACAGTTCCGGTGCGAAGTTCGGAATACCGGTGAACTTCATCATCTCGCCCTGAGTAAAGGTATCGCCGATCTGGATCGTGCCGTGGTTATGCAAACCAAGAATATCGCCAGGATACGCCTCTTCCACATGAGAACGGTCACCGGCCATAAAGGTCAGCGCATCGGAGATCACCACGTCTTTACCAATACGTACCTGACGCATTTTCATGCCTTTCTCGTACTTGCCGGAAACCACACGCATGAAAGCGACACGGTCGCGGTGTTTCGGGTCCATGTTGGCCTGAATTTTAAAGACGAAACCGGTGAACTTCTCTTCTGAGGCTTCTACAACGCGGGTGTCGGTTTTACGCGGCATCGGCGCAGGCGCCCACTCCACTAAGCCATCCAGCATATGGTCAACACCGAAGTTACCCAGCGCAGTACCGAAGAAGACCGGCGTGATTTCACCGGCAAGGAACAGCTCATGATCGAATTCGTTAGACGCGCCCTGCACCAGCTCCAGCTCGTCACGCAGTTGCTGCGCCAGGTCTTCACCTACGGCAGCGTCAAGTTCAGGGTTATTCAGCCCTTTAACAATGCGCACTTCCTGAATCGTATGGCCTTTACCGGTCTGGTACAGATACGTTTCATCTTTGTACAGGTGATAGACGCCCTTGAACAACTTACCGCAGCCAATCGGCCAGGTGATCGGCGCGCAGCCGATTTTCAGTTCGTTCTCGACTTCATCCAGCAGCTCCATTGGATCGCGGATGTCACGGTCGAGTTTGTTCATAAAGGTCAGGATCGGCGTATCGCGCAGACGGGTAACTTCCATCAGTTTACGGGTCCTGTCCTCAACGCCTTTCGCGGCGTCAATAACCATCAGGCAGCAGTCCACCGCCGTCAGAGTACGGTAAGTATCTTCGGAGAAGTCTTCGTGCCCTGGGGTATCCAGCAGGTTTACCAGGCAGTCATGATACGGAAACTGCATGACAGAGGTGGTAATTGAGATACCACGCTGCTTTTCCATTTCCATCCAGTCAGACTTGGCATGCTGGCTGGAGCCACGGCCTTTTACCGTACCGGCGGTCTGAATTGCCTGTCCGAATAACAGCACCTTTTCAGTAATTGTCGTTTTACCGGCATCCGGGTGAGAAATAATGGCAAAAGTGCGGCGTTTGGCCACCTCTTGCAAATAAGGAGACAACGTCATAGTCAAATCTTCTTAGGTAAGCACGGCATTGTGCCGCGCAAGTTGAATACGAAAAATTGCGGCTATTTTACCCATCAATGGGGGGGAGGCAATCAGTGTTTACACAGGAGCTGCTCCAGTTCGCTTAACGACACGACAGTCCAGGTCGGCTGAATGCCCGCTGGCTGCTCGCGGCGGTGCGTATTTAGCCAGCAGGTGGATAGCCCGGCGTTAATACCACCAAGAATATCGGACTCTGCGGTGTCACCCACCATCAGCACGCGGGAACGGTCAGGGTTGCCCGCCTGCTCCAGCGCATGGTCAAAAATACGGGGATCGGGTTTTGCCACCCCAACCTGCTCAGAAATCACCAGCAGATCGAAATAGCCGCGCAGGCCCGTACGCTCCAGACGGATTTGCTGTAATGCAGTAAAACCATTGGTAATGATGCCAATCTTTGCTTTACCGCGAATCGCATTAAGCAGCGACACGGCCCCCGGTAACGGCGAACAGATTTCCGCCATGGCATTAATAAATGCATCGTTTAGCTGGCCTGGCTCGACCTTCAGGCGCTCAGCCCAGCTCTGAAAACGAGCATGCTGCAGCTGTAATGAGGTAATTGCGCCGTTTTGATAATCCACCCACAGCGGTTTATTCACGGCCTGGTAGTCCTGAAAATCTTCAGCGGTAAAGGTGATGCTATAGTCGAGAAACATCCGCTGTAAGCCGGTAAACGAGTCAAACGTAAACAGCGTTTCGTCGGCATCAAAGAAAATCCAGTCCCACTTCATCATCATTACACCTTGTCTTACATGCTGATTGGCAATGCCATTATGATGGCATCTTCGTGACCATCGGCTGTCGGATAGTAATTGCGCCGAATCGTCGCCTCGTTAAAGCCAAGGCTTTCATACAATGCGATTGCCGCAGCATTCGAGGCGCGAACCTCAAGCCACAGCGTCAGAATACCGCGCTTTTCCAGCTCATCGATCAGGTATTCCAGCAGCTCACGCCCCAAACCCCGGCGTTGAAAGTCAGGATCAACGGCGATGTTGAACAGCGTAGCTTCATCCAGCACGACCTGCGTAATCGCAAAGGCTGCCATCGTGCCGTCAACGGTCAGTTGAAAGTTGAGATAACGATCGCCCTGGTTGCTGGCGAATGTTTTTTCACTCCACGGAAAGGCGTGGGCGCGTTTTTCAATCTGAAATGCTGCAGGTAAATCAGTCGGTTCGAGGGAAGAAATCGTGTTCATATGCGCAGATTTGTTGCCATAACGCGGCGCGTGCCGCTGGGTTATCCCGTAATTCATTAAACGCAGGACTGGCGACCTGAGCGCCCTCCAGCAGCAGCGGCTCTTCGGTTCCCAGCCGCCAGCTATTACAGCGGCTACCTTGCGGCAGCATGGCGACACGGTCAGGCGTCAGTTGTAAAACCTGATCCGGACTCACGGTCAATGCGTGTAAAATATCGCTCATTAACGGTTCGGTTAGCGCGGGTAACTGTGCAGCAACCATCACCAAACGGACATGCGCAGGAATTGAAATCGCGATCTCGCCCCGCAGCGCGCCAGGACGGCGCAGCGACCACTGCGTAATGCCCAGTTGCTGTAACTGCCAGTCTCGTCGGGATGTCATAGCGAAACACTCCTGTCTATCAGGGGCGCAAATATAGCAAATTCGTCGAATCAGCGCCAACAAACAACGATACACGTCATCCCGCAGACCGCCTTGATTCAGCTTGAATGATTTTGTGTATATAATCGCACCCTATATAAATTAAGGAGCATTCCATGTCTGCTTTTACCCCGGCAAGTGAAGTCTTGCTGCGCCACAGTGATGATTTCGAACAAAGCCGTATTCTGTTTGCCGGTGATTTGCAGGATGACCTGCCAGCCCAATTCGCAAGCGCCGCCAGCCGCGCGCATACTCAGCAGTTGCACCATTGGCAGGTACTGAACCGCCAAATGGGTGATAACGTCCGCTTTAGCCTCGTCGCCCAAGCCGATGACGTTGCTGACAGCGATACGCTGATCTACTACTGGCCGAAGAATAAGCCAGAAGCCCAGTTCCAACTGATGAATATTCTGTCGCTGTTACCCGTCGGCACCGATATTTTTGTTGTCGGTGAGAACCGCAGCGGTGTGCGCAGCGCAGAGCAGATGTTGGCCGAATACGCGCCACTGAATAAAGTCGACAGCGCCCGTCGCTGTGGTCTTTATCATGGTCGCCTGGAAAAACAGCCCGTTTTTGATGCAGAAAAATACTGGGATGAATACACCATCGACAATCTGACCATCAAAACCTTGCCTGGCGTATTCAGCCGTGACGGACTGGATGTCGGCAGCCAGTTGCTACTCTCTACGCTGACGCCGCACACTAAGGGCAAGGTTCTGGATGTCGGCTGTGGCGCGGGCGTGCTCTCTGTTGCATTAGCCAGTCACTCGCCGAAAGTTCGACTGACCCTGTGCGATGTCAGCGCATCCGCGGTTGAAGCCAGTCGCGCAACGCTTGCGGCCAACGGCATTGAAGGTGAGGTGATTGCCAGTAACGTCTTTTCTGACGTGACGGGTCGCTTTGATATGATCATCTCTAACCCACCGTTCCACGATGGCATGCAGACCAGCCTTGATGCAGCTCAAACGCTGATTCGCGGGGCAGTTCGTCACCTGAACAGCGGCGGTGAGCTGCGTATCGTGGCCAACGCCTTCCTGCCGTATCCGAAAGTGCTGGATGAGGTGTTTGGTTTCCATGAAGTTATCGCACAGACCGGTCGTTTCAAGGTTTATCGTACCATCATGACGCGTCAGGCGAAAAAAGCCTAACTGATGTAAGCGGGATAAGGCGTTTACGCCGCCATCCGGCGTGACACCGAGTATTGCCGGATGGCGCTATCGCTTATCCGGCCTACGGTTAGCGCCCATTTTTACATCAATTAATCGCGTCCTGGGCAATTAACTATTGACGAAAAGTTGAAAACCACTAGAATGCGCCTCCGTGGTAACGATACTTTTTGAGTGTCGATGGTATGCGAAGGTGGCGGAATTGGTAGACGCGCTAGCTTCAGGTGTTAGTGTCCTTTCGGACGTGGGGGTTCAAGTCCCCCCCCTCGCACCATAATCCACGTTGATATTGCTCGCACTGGGCGAAGGTGGCGGAATTGGTAGACGCGCTAGCTTCAGGTGTTAGTGTTCTTACGGACGTGGGGGTTCAAGTCCCCCCCCTCGCACCAACGAGGCGATATCAAAAAAAGTAAGATGACTGTGCGAAGGTGGCGGAATTGGTAGACGCGCTAGCTTCAGGTGTTAGTGTCCTTACGGACGTGGGGGTTCAAGTCCCCCCCCTCGCACCAATTATCTTATTTTCCTTTCGGTTTTCTTCTCTGTTTTACTCATCCCTGATTCCAGTTCATCATCACCAGAACAATACCGCCGATCAGTGCTGCACATGAAGGTAACAAAACGAAATGCCGTAAGCGTTTGTGGTACAGCATTAGCGAAGTCAGCAGCAGCCCTAATACAATCATCGCCTTCCATGCGTCGAGTGACAGGTCAGTAAATGCCAGCCCGGCAATCACTATCCCCGGCAGCAAAACTCCCCATCCACTGCCCAGCGCACGTTGCAACATGGTTTCACCTATGACATTGATAATGATAACCAATATCATATGATAAATTTTCTCATTTGTCAGCCGGGAAAGGCTATCAATTCTATGAGTTTTACTTAACGATTGATGACATGAATAATTTAAGGTGATAAATTGCTCGCCGGTTAGCTTTTCATCAAAAAACAATAACGACCTGAACGAATGATTTTTCGTTCATCATTTTTCCTTACAAACACACCTTCGTATATTGCAGATAAATAACAATATTTACCTATGACAGTACAATCCTGGCGAACTCTGCGCACTAAGAAATATCAACTCTCTTTACGTCTGTTTCTGCTTCTCAACGCAGTCTCCGCGCTGTTTACGCTTGTTTTCCCACTTTTTGCCGTCAACGCCTTATCTGTCCCGGCGTTGCTCATCCTGGTCGCCAGTACATTGCTGTTGGCATGGCATGGCAAATATGCGAATAAAAGAATTAATCTTCCTTTTATTTCAATCATTTTCGGTTTGTTGTGGGCAGCCCATATTGTGTTGAAATTCACAATACTGGGTAATAACGATTATTATTTTCTGTTAATAGCGCTTCTCAGTGTGTTGTTTATTGGCTCTATCGCTTTTGCCAACAATATCATCGCCTTTACGCTACATTCGTTACCCTCAGTCGTCGTCTGTCTATGGCTTAACGGGAGTGAGCATGGTCTACGCATTTTCTATTTTATGGCATTGCCTATGGCCGGGATTGCCATTCAACATGTGATCCAAAAGCGCTACGACGGCTTTGCCCAACAGCTGATGTACAAACTGCTGGAAGAGCGAGAAACCCTGAACGGCCTCAGTATGCTCGATCCGCTGACGGGGCTGTATAACCGTCGTGGGCTGCAACACCGACTCGATACGTTGCTGGCACTGAGCAACGCGAAGCATTACGTCTTATTGCTGGATATCGATCATTTCAAAGCCTATAACGACCATTACGGACATATGATGGGCGATCAGGCGTTAATTCGCGTTTCTGCCGCGATTCGTGATTCCGTACGCTCCCGGGATGTGGTCGCGCGTTTTGGTGGCGAAGAATTTATGGTGTTACTGACCGCCGTCGATCCACAGCAGGCGCAGGCCGCAGCTGAGCGTATCCGCCAGAAAGTATACGACCTTAAGATCCCTCATATGTTTAATGAGAGCGTAGCAACCAATGTGACGGTCAGCATCGGCATTGCGCCTTTAGTGGATCAGGATATTGACTCCGCGATTACCAGAGCAGACAAAGCGCTTTATGAGGCCAAGAATCTCGGTCGAAACAACACCCTGGTCAGCGATGAGCTGCGGATAAACTGCACCTCTTCCTGAGTTTATCCGTGCGGAACTGCCCGATATTGCGACAAAGATCTTGCCATCGTTTACTCTCGCCTATAGGATTAGAAATCATTATCATTTAGATTGACATCCTTATATCGCTATGGCTTACCGTTCCGCACCCATCGTTGAAGATGTCATCTGGCGCAGCCATCTCCCTTCAGAGATGCCCTCGCTGGCGGCTTCCGTGCGTGCGACCATAGCCCAAACTCGCGAACACTTGCTGGATTTTATTCGTCTTGACGAGACCCCACCGCAAGGTGCAATGACATTATATGAATGGACGCAACCGACAACGTTAAGTTCGCTTCTGGCCGTTTATTCAGACCACATCTACCGCAACCAGCCCACGTTAGTACGCGAAAATAAACCGCTGATCTCCCTCTGGGCGCAATGGTATATCGGCCTGATGATGCCCCCACTCATGGTGGCTCTGCTGACGCAAAAAGAAGCCATTGATGTCGCGCCGGAACATATGCACGTGGAGTTTCACGAAACCGGGCGTGCCGCATGTTTCTGGATAGATGTACATCAGGATCACCAGACCACTGAACTCTCACCGCAACAACGCATGGAAACGCTGATTTTGTCAGCCCTGACACCGGTGGTTCAGGCGCTGGAATCGACGGGTGAGATCAACGCGAAACTTATCTGGAGCAATACCGGGTATCTCATCCACTGGTATTTAACGGAAATGAAGTCGCTGTTAGGTGAAGAACTGCTGACAACATTGCGTCAAACCTGCTTCTTTGAGAAACAGCTCTCCTGTGGTCAGGATAATCCGTTGTGGCGTACCGTCGTTCCACGTGAGGGACTGTTAGTACGCAGAACCTGCTGTCAACGCTATCGCTTGCCCGATGTTCAGCAATGCGGTGACTGCACGTTAAAGTAAGCGAGGAGCCGCAGCCCCTCGCCTGCACGATTACGCTACCTGCTGACTTTCCTCTTCTATACGCTGGGCTTCTTCTTTTTCCTGCGCCAGCAGTTGCTTCTCATAGACCTTAAAGAAGGGGAAGTAGATGATGGCAGAAACCAGCGCCAACACGATCACCAGGATCGCCGCACGATAATCCCAGCCTAACGCCCATGCCGCCCCCACCGGGGCCGGTGCGGTCCAGGGTACTACAGAAATGACGCGACCAATCAAATCCAGCTTCATCGCTGCCCAGGCCAAGACAGCATTCACCATCGGCGCAAGCAGGAACGGAATAAAGAACACCGGATTCATCACTATCGGCGTACCGAAAATCACCGGTTCATTGATATTAAAAATACTTGGGACGACGCTGAGGCGTCCAATCGAGCGTAAATGGGCAGAACGACTGCGCAGATAGCAAATCATCAGCTCCATCGTCGCCCCCGAACCCCCCACCACGATGAAGATCGTCCAGAACGCTTACAT
>NZ_JANEWL010000037.1:0-36310 GCF_028069815.1 Citrobacter sp. Awk 2 | reverse complement strand
AACTTAACTTTAGTCAAGCAATAACAATAAGTTAGAGCATCATTGATTGCATTAATAGAATGTTTCAGGGACAATAAAAAGCTGTTCTCCATTTTAAATTCATGCAGGAGGCATGATGGAGCAGCTTGATAAACAGGTCATACCCATTCGTCAATTACTTTCTGTTAAGCAATTAGCGATTCCGAGTTACCAGCGCCCTTATCGCTGGAATAGCAAAAATATAGCTGACCTTTTTGCCGATCTGGGATCGCACCGCGATAAAACGGCCTATCGACTAGGCTCCGTTGTTTTCCATAAGCACTCGGAAGAAGAAAAAACGTGGCTGGATATTGTTGATGGTCAACAACGAACCCTGACCTTAATGCTGGCAGTCAAAGCATTGACAGAAACTCGCCTGCACAACCTCAAACGCAAAGACCTGGTCGAGCAACTTACCAAACTCAAACCTGATGTCGATGCTTTTATGGCACGTCAGCGTTTTGCCAGTCTGGATTCACAAGCCAATCTTCGACGTAATTACCTGGAGTTACTCAGGCTTGTTGAACGCACCGAGTTCAGCGAAGAACTTATCGACTTTATGCTGAACCGCTGCGAAGTTGTCACTTTCGTGTTGAATGAAGTTTCAGAAGCATTTCAGTTCTTCGATTCACAAAATGCACGCGGTAAAGATCTGGCTCCCCACGATCTACTTAAAGCCTTCCACTTACGTGAGTTTTCCTCTGATGAAGCTGGGCTAAAAGCTGAAGCCGTCGCTCACTGGGAGAGGATGCCTAGCGAAAGGCTGGCAACGCTCTTTGCCAATTACCTGTTCCGGGTTCGTCAGTGGGCAGAGGGTAAATCAGCCCGCTTCTTTGGCAAAGGTGAAGTTGACCTGTTTAAAGGGATCAATATTTCTCAGATCGCGCATTTCCCGTATGTGAGTTCATTGCGGATCGCCCACCACTATGTCGATGATTACAACAGTCAATACCAACGCAAAATTGACGGTCAGAGCCTAAGTTTCCCCTTCAGTCTGGATCAGATGATCATCAATGGCCGCCGTTTCTTTGAAATGGCCGAACATTATCAAAAGCAGGTCGCTGTTATTATCAACAGAGAAAAAGATGCTGATGAGAATAAGCCAATTACGCTATTGAATGAGGTGCTGGAACCCTGCGCAAGTAATATTCTATACACCCTGAACAGCTATGTCAGGCGCACCCGCACTGGCGATCGCTATGTCCGGGCGATGTTCGATTGCGCACTGATTTTTTATATTGATAAATTCGGGACTCAGGAACTGTCTTTGGCGATAGAAAAATGCTTTATCTGGGCATATACCTGCCGTATCGGTCAGCAGGTGGTTCAATTAGCTACCGTCGATAACTATGTGCTACATAACAACCTACTACGTACTATCCGTGATGCACGCCACCCCAAAGATCTACATGCTTTCCCCCTGCGCACGCTCGGCATCCAGGATAATAAAAATAATCGCAATGGAACTGAAGATGAGCTAATCATGCTATTCAGGAAGATGAGATATTATGAGTAATTCCCACGTACGGCCTTTTTTTATAAATGATTTACTTAGTGACCGCGCAAAATATTTGATTCCAATGTACCAGCGTAATTACGCCTGGGGCCAGGGCGAAATCACTCAGCTTTTACAGGATGTGCTGGATTATCAGAAAAAATCCGCTTCCGCCAGGCATCCGCAGACTTATTACATCGGTACATTAGTGGTGTTTTCCCGGGGGGATGACTGCTATGAAGTTATCGACGGGCAACAACGCTTTACAACGCTCTCCCTACTTGCTAACTGGCTGAAATGCCACGCAGATAAATCTGTTGATATGCAGTGGTATCAAAAACTCAATCTCACTTTCGAAAGTCGCCCTGTCTCTACCCTCACCTTCGAAAAGTTATGGCAAGGCGTAGATGTGCAACATATGCGCGGTGACGATTACAACGAAGGTTTGATCAGAGGTTACGAAATGATCGGCAAAGCGTTGGCTGAGCTTCAGCTTAAAGGCCGCGCGTTGAAGGTGTTTTGCAAGTATCTGTTCAATCACGTGCAGATTTCTCGCATCGAAGTGCCCGCAGATACCGATCTTAATCATTTTTTTGAGGCGATGAACAATCGCGGCGAACAACTCGAAAAACACGAAATCGTCAAAGCGCGTCTGATGAATGTCCTGAATGGGATTAGGAATACCAAAGAGCGACACAAAAGTCTTGATACTCTGGCGAGGGTATGGGACGCGTGTTCGAATATGGAACGTTACGTCCAATACGGTTTTACGCCAAAAGAACGTCAACAACTGTTTGGCAAAAAGCATATACATCAATTTAATCCAACCAGTTTCTCCAATTTGGTTGAATTGCTGGATCAAGCTGGCTCATTTCCAGATACCGACGCCACAGAAGCACAACATCAACGCCAGGGGCAAACTCTGGAAGAAATATTGTGTGACACTCGTCTGGATAGTACCCTCCAGCAAGAGGAAGACAGTGCAGGCTCAGAGCGTTTTAACAGCGTGATAAATTTTTCAAATTTCCTTCTTCATGTACTCCGTCTTGTCAGCAGAGACCCAGGTACAACTGAGGGAGTGCCACTTGATGACAAACAACTTGTAGAGCAATTTGAATCACGCCTGCTGAAGCAGGAAAAGCCAATCGCCGCGGCAAAAGCTTTCATTTATAGTTTACTGAAATGCAAATATCTTTTTGATCGCTATATTATTAAACGAGAATTCACTCAGGGCACAGACGGATGGAGCCTGAAACGCTTATATCAATACTCGCCCCAAAGTGTAGGTTATATTAATACCTTTGATAATAACGAGGGAGAGTTTGAGGATATAAACCGCCAGGTCCTGATGTTACTATCAGCTTTCCATGTCTCAACACCAACGCTGGTTTATAAACACTGGCTCAATGGTGCGCTGACATATTTGTTTGATGAGCACAGCCCGGAAGATGAAATTGATGCTGGAGACTATCTGGCTTATCTTGAGAACATGGCTCGCCGCTTTGTCTTTATGAGATTTTTAGCCCAGGATGAAGCTGCATCATATTACAATATGATTTTTGGTGATGATGATGTTCTTCCAGAAATCATCTGCGACAAACGTTGGTCGCAGGCTATCAACGCTAAATTACGATTCGGGACTATCGAAAATAACTTTGTTTTTAACTATCTTGACTATCTACTGTGGAAAAAACAAAACACGAGTAATGATATTGCCCGCCGTTTTGAGTTTACCTTCCGAAGCTCGGTGGAACATTTTTATCCTCAGCACCCTATAGATGGTCATCCCAAAATGGATGAAGAGCAGTTACATGCTTTTGGGAATCTCTGCCTGATTAGCCACAGTAAAAACTCGCGGCTAAGCAATTTCCAACCCCAGCAAAAGAGAGAGCATTTTGAAGCCAGCCTAGCTCGAAAAGAGATCGACAGTCTGAAACTTCTGGCGATGCTCGAGTTGATGAAGCGCAATAAGCAGTGGGGTGAGGAGGAGATTATCAGTCATGGTAAGGAGATGGTAGCGCTGCTGGCCGAGGAAGTGGAAGAGATGTATTAATGCAGAAAGCCGCTCCCGGCAAGGTGTCGCGAGCGGATATAACATTGTCGGCGTATTATGGCGGAGCGGGCATCTATGGCGTCATGCTTTCATTATTTATCAATGTTGCCAGGCGCTTAATCTGTTGTCCTTCGCTATCAAAATTACGCTCATCAAGCCAAAGAGTGAACGCTTCGCGTAGCGCCGGATATTCACTATCAATGATTGAATACCATGCGGTGTCCCGATTACGCTGGTGTACGACAACAGCCTGACGGAATATGCCTTCAAAAGTAAAACCAAAGCGCGTGGCTGCCGCACGAGAAGGCGCATTAAGCGCATCACATTTCCATTCAACGCGACGATACCCCAGCACCTCAAAAACATAGTCTAACAGCAGCGACATGACCTCCGTTGAAACCCGCGAACGTTTCATGCGTGATGAATAGGTCACCCAACCCACTTCTATTACGCCATTCGATGTATCAATGCGCATAAGTGCCAGCGTGCCGACAGCCTGCATGCTGGCCAAATCGATTACGGCAAAATGCATGGGGTCGGTCTGCGCCGCAATCGTCGTTAAATAGCTTAAGAAAGAATCAAAGGTCGTGAATGGCCCTGACGCGAGATAGGTCCAGTCGCGAGAGTCAGGCGTATCGCAATAGGCGTCATAAAGCGCCTTTGCGTGGTGTTCGACGTTAATACGCTCAAGTTTGCAATAACGACCGGTGATGTGCTGAGCCGTGGGAAGTCGCGCACCTTGCCAGTCCGGTAACCCTAAACCAACGGGTTGCTGGAATTCATTAAACGTGGATGACATGCTATTTACCTCTCATAATAGAGTGTCAAATGACAGCAGAATAAGAGACATCTGACGGGGTAAAAAGAACCACAATGGATGTTTTTAACAGATCCACATGACAATGCTATACCCAACTCCAGCACCGTATTGCTTATCCACAATTAAAAAATACCGATCATGCAACTGTTGTGGAAATAAGAAATACTGCCATTAATGACATTATTACGCGCATCGCTATCAGCATCAAAGCGACGTTACATGGCATGGGCAAGACGACGAATACCCTCAACAATAACCTCTGTAGGGTGATTCGCAAAACCGATCAAAATCCCCTGCCGGGAGATACCCCCATGATAATAATGACTCAATGATTGAATCCCCATCCCCAGCATTCTGGCTTTCTGTTCGACCTCATCGCCGGTCACCCCGTCATGCAACCAGCAAACAATATGCACCCCAGAATCAGAAGGCTGGACGGTCATTTTATCGGCAAGATAGCATTGAATAGCATTGACCAACGCCGTTCGCCGCTCGTAGCATGCCTTACGAACCCGTCGCACATGGCTGGCGTAATGTCCTTCTTCAATAAAACTCGCCAGTACCGCCTGCTCAAGATAACTGGAGCCAATATCGGAAAAATATTTTGTCACGATAAACTGTTCTTTTAATCCTGGCGGGACAACTAAAAAACCTAAACGAAATTCTGGGTACATCATTTTTGAAAATGTCCCTGAATATATTACCCGTTGATGCTGATCTAATCCCTGCAAGGCTTGCAAAGAACGTGCGGCATAACGAAATTCACTATTGTAATCATCTTCAAATATCCATGCCCGGTTAATCCGAGCCCATTCCAGTAGCTCAAGTCGTCGGGATAAACTGAGGGGCCCGCTAAGTGGGTACTGATCGGAAGGAACAACATAGGCCAGTTTCGCATGAGGGAAATGATCGATGCCGTATTGAACATTCATTCCTTCGCTATCCACTGGTACAGGTCTCACCATTGCCCCTGTTGACATAAATACCCCGCGCGCGCCTTTATAACCAGGGTCGTCCAGCCAAACGTCATTTCCTTTCGTAAGCAACGCTCGGGCAGTAATATTTAACGCCTGCTGAATACCGTTGACGATAATGATCTGATCTTCACTGCAGTTAACCCCTCGCGTCGTTTTCACGTAGTGACAAATTGCTTTCCGTAAGGGATAAAAACCGCAGGGGCTGGTATGAGATCCGAGTTGATGCCGGGATTGTCTCCAGACTCGTCCCAGTAACTTGCCCCATAATGAATGAGGAAAGAGATCGGTACAGCCCACACCGACGGCGAACAGACGGTTCATTTCACGCCCTTCAACATCGCCAGACCATAAACCGCGAACGGATACGATATCCGCATTTAGCTGCCCATCAGCGGGC
Source organism: Citrobacter sp. Awk 2 (assembly GCF_028069815.1). Classification (NCBI taxonomy): domain Bacteria; kingdom Pseudomonadati; phylum Pseudomonadota; class Gammaproteobacteria; order Enterobacterales; family Enterobacteriaceae; genus Citrobacter; species Citrobacter sp. Awk 2. Next base: position 30,550 of record NZ_JANEWL010000037.1, on the reverse strand, counting down.
AGTTCACCGCCTTGCAGCGCTTCAGGATAGAGCCCGCTGATGCTGCGGTCAGGAAGACTTGGCGTGACAAAGGTTCCAGCGCCTTTACGCGTCTGAATATACCCTTCGTCTAACAGTCGGTCATAACCCGCAATTACCGAGTTCCGTGAAATTGACATCATCTCGGACAGGCCACGGGTTGAAGGTATCTTTGTCCCTGGCGGCAGACGACCTTCTACGATTGCGTTGCGTAGCGCATGGTACACCTGTTCCTTAATAACGCCTTGCTCTAAAAAAAGTTCCTGAAATAAAGGTGCACTATTTTTTTTCATTGCACTCGCTCTTACGTTAAAAGTGGATCCTGGAAATATATGCAAAGTGTCTCTTTGCGGTGGCTTAAGCAATATTTAGGATAACCGCCATAGAAAACCACTCTGACTAAAATTATCAGGAGACCTATGAGTAACCCAAACACAACTGCGCCGATTACCATCGAACCCGTCACCCAGCAAGACTACGCGGGCTGGCTGCCGCTTTGGATAAATTACCAGATTTTTTATCGTACTGAAATTTCAGACAAGGTCACACAATTAACCTGGGGTCGTTTTCTCAATCCTGTGGAGCCTGTTTTTTGTGCTGTCGCAAAATCTGACGGTAAAATTGTCGGTCTGGTGCATTATCTCTTTCATCGCTCAACATGGGCAGAGTCTGATTATTGCTATCTGGAGGACTTATTTGTTAGTGAAGAAACCCGGGGCAAACACATCGGCAAGCAGCTTATCGAGTATGTTCAAAAGCACGCCCGCAAGCGCCATGCTTCAAGATTATACTGGCACACACATGAAACAAACCTCCGCGGTCAGCGCCTTTATGACTGGGTTGCCAGCAAGAGTGGGATGATCGAGTATCGTATGTAAAATAGATAACACCCATTAAATCGGGTAGTTTTCTGTAAACATCCCCCCTAATGTACCTTAATTTTTCAACACATCGTCTGCGGCTGTGTTTCGCAAAGCCGCAGAATCTGAAATTGTCCGATTTCCGAGGCCAAATACCCGCTACGCTGGGAAGTGACATATTCGTATATATTCTAAATTATCCATCAATAAAAACATTACTTTTCAACATACTGCACATATCTTATTGCCCATGCGTTTTATTTCTACATAAAATTGCCCTACACTTATTTCTACATCTCTATATTGCCGGAGCGACCTCTGAACACCCGCCGGGTTGCATTGGTGCGGCATGAGTTAATATATCAGTAAATATACTTTCTCATACTTTTGGGTGATAGCAATTTGACTCACTGGCGATCAGGAGGTGCTTGAGGAACTGGGTAGTAAAATAATAGCGTAACCAGGCAGGATATTTCCCCCAACGTTAAAAGCATCATTTTCACACACAAAGGAGAAAAATAGGGTGCCGGAATAGCAACTTACGCTGCCCTTCTGGTCGTAAGCGAAGCATTTGATTGATGGTGTAAAGTAAAATGAATCAAATACGAGAGTCATTACACAATGTTGTTTTCCCTGATATTATGCCCGACTCATGGCCTTATCAGTCCTGGTGTTCACCTGCAGATATTGATACCGATATCACCTGGTATTCTTTTACTGAACTCGATTTAATCCTTGATGTTTGGCCAGGAAAGGACTCGCTGATCCCTGTCAGGAAGACCGTTTGGGGGTTCGTTTACGAGAATGAACCATTGGTCCAGATCAATATTAAAGATGAAATTGCTTATGTTGCAGTCAATCGAAGATTTTATTCATGGGTCATTATTGTGGCTGGCATCTACAATTTAAACATCAGCCTCGACTTAACGACCATATTTAAACACACCGCATTAGCTGATACGGCTCTTTGTATTATCGCCAATAGAGTTGACATAAAATCAGCAGATATATCACTTAACACAGCAAAATCTTTTATGAACTTCATTTTTTTCCATGAACTGGTTCATCTCACCTGCCGCCAGCATGAGTTGAGTAAGCATAACGGCAATCTGTTTCCCTACATCAGAACGATGGAATTTATTGCCGATTTTTTAGCCTTCGAAAACACGCTCATACCATTAGCCTATGCAGATAGCCGGCAAAAACAAAACGGGGATCTGCTGGCAAAAACATCCCGCTGCCTTGGCTTTGTCATTGCATCCTATTTTATTATCAAGACCAGGCAAATGAGCTATCTCAATCAATACCCAACCATGAATGAACGGACCATTTTATTGTTGAGTTATATATTAACACCCTATTTAAAGCGGAGTGAACGCGTCGGTATACTACTCAAGCATGAAGCCAAAGGAATAATGGACGCCTATAGCAGACGAGAAAAGCTAGGCTTTACTATCAACAATAATGACTTCATCATTACCCCTGAAAATACCGAGTGCCAATGCAATTGCTCTAAATGCAGTTCATTCACCAAAGAGGTATATAAAAGAGCCAGGCCATTAAATTCCGAGGTTTTAAATCACCTTGACGTTTATACAAATTGTTTCCCTAATAACAATGTTATACGCACCTATCCCGATCTGGGTGAAATAAACAGTAAGACATCTTATTTTTGCAGTTTAAAAAATCCGCTATTGTTTTCCTTAGAGAGAACGATTAAAGGTTTAATTTAACAGCATAACGATAAATCCTGTGACTCTGGAACAGCAGAGCCACAGGCGTTTGATACTAATCAGGCTTTACTAGGTATTGCACCTACGGCATGTGAACCTTTTACGGTCAACGTCACCACGGCGGAACATAACAGTGCGGCGATCATAAAGATAAACGCGCTGTTGTAACTTCCGCCGCTGCTTTGGATTAGCCAGCCAATAATCGGCGCAGAAACTACCCCCGCCATCTGACCGCCAAAGTTAACGATACCGGAAGCCCGCCCCATGATATTGCTGGGGATGGTATCCATTAAAATGCCCCAAAATGTCGCCATGGCAAAGAACATAAACAACGCAGAGATACACTGATAAACCACCGCCATATCCGCGCTACTCACGCTGAAAGTCAGATACAGGAAGCCCGCCGCAATAACCGACGTCACGACATACAACGTTTTGCGCATCGGTTTGAATTTATCTGAGCAATATCCGCCGATTAAGGTCCCACCGGCACCAAACAGGAACGGAATTGCCGCCATCACCCCCGTCTTCGCCAGCGAGAATTCACGCACGGTAATCAGGTAGCTTGGCAACCAGGTTGAAAACCCCCAGAAGGTGATATCAAACAAGAACCAGATACTGGCCATCTGCCAGAGCACCGGCATCCTGAGCACGTCTTTAAACGCGATAGCGCTCGTGTTTTGCAGGCCCCCCTGATCGTCAGCAGCTAAATCGGCCAGATCCTGTTGCGTAATTGCAGGGTGATCTTTCGGGTTGTCACGCGTAAATAAGTAGATACCCGCAGCAATAAACAGGCCCGGAATACCCAGCACAATAAAGACCATGTGCCAGCCAAACGCTCCGATAATACTTGCAGCGACCACCACCGCCAGTGCGGGGCCTAAGGTATTTACCGTTGACTGAATTGCTGTAGCCCGACCGCGCTCTTTCGAAGGAAAATAGGTGGAAATCATTTTCCAGGAAGCCGACGGGAAGCACCCTTCGCCAATACCGAAGAAAAAACGAACAGCCAGCATCAACGGCAGCGTTAATACCGCACCGGTTAAGCTGGTGAAGACAGACCACCAGGCAATACCAATGGCCATAATTTTACGTGAGCCAAACTTATCCGCCAGTAAACCACCGGGGATTTGGAACGCGGCGTAACCAATGAAAAAGGCGCTAATAATTAAACCTTGTTGGGTTGTATCAAGATTTAAATCTTTGCCGATATAAGGCAACGACACACTCATGACCATTCTGTCGAGGAACGAGAGTAGCCACGCCAGCCAGATTAATGTCAGGACGGTATATCTTGCTTTCCAGGTCTTAGGTTTACCTGAAGGTAAAGATGTTTGTAGGTTCATTGTGATGTCCTTGGGGTGTAGTGATCTACCGCGGCCAAAAATGGTCGCGATAGATCAATGCGTGTTTAGCGTTATTTATTAATATTGTTTTCTGATAACAGTACCGCTACAGGCATAACTTTCCGTGCCATTAATTAAGGCAATGCGTCCATTAACCATCACAATTTCAATCCCTTCCGGATACTGATTAGGTTCAACAAATGTCCCCTTATCCGCAATAGTATTAGGATCGAACATCACAATATCCGCCGCATACCCTACCTTCAGTAATCCGCGATCCTGCAGACCCAACACCTCAGCGGGTTTGCCTGTCATCTTGCGGATTGCCGCTTCCCAACTCAGGCATCCTTCTTCACGCACGTATTTACCCAGCACCCGCGGGAAGGCGCCAAACACACGTGGATGTGGTTTACCCGCGCCCATCAGTCCGTCCGTGCACACATTCTGTTCCGGCCGGCAGAGAAACTTAATGACGTGCTCTTCAGTACCGTAGAAATCGACCATGCCGACGGCGTTTTCTTCTTCAAACAACAGATCGAAGGTGGCGTTGTACGGATCTTTACCGCGCAATTCCCCCAGTTGAACAAGGTTCAGACCAACTGCATCCTGATTTTTCTCTGTCTTGACGCTGGTGACAAAAATCTGATCCAGACCTGCAAAATCAATGAAGTTATCCCAACCAGGAATGCCCTGCTGGATATCCTCTATCATTTTGGCGCGCAATTCAGGCGAGGCCAGACGCTCAAGTAATTTGTCCGTCCCGCCGGAGTGGACCCACGGTGGCAGGATCACGCCGAGCATGGTGCTTCCCGCCACGTACGGATACTGGTCGTAAGAGATACGGATCCCCTCTTCCTGGGCCTGCTCCAGCATGCCCAGCATCTGGTCAATCAGCCCCCAGTTTTTCTTCCCACAGACTTTCATATGTGAAATATGCAACCAGACGCCGGTGGCTTTGGCGATATCGATCAGTTCCTGCGTTGAACTGATGATATCGTCAGCCTCACTGCGCTGGTGTACCACAAAGATCCCGTCATATTTCGCCGTGACTTTGCACAACTCAATCATTTCGGCGGTATCACCAAAAGCACACGGCATATAGATAAGCCCAGTAGAAAGACCAAACGCACCGGCTTTTAGCTCACGCTCAAGGACTTCACACATCTTCGCCACATCTTCACGTGTGGAAGGGCGTCCATCCAGGCCCATCGCTTCCATGCGTACGTTACCGTGTGGCACCAGATACGCCAGGTTTGTCGCCGGATGTCGGGATGCCAACAGGTTGAGATAGCCGTCCGTGTTTTTATATTTCCAGTCAATTTTGTCGGTGTCGCCGTCCAGCCCGGCAATATTTTTACGCCATGCCGGAATATATTCCTCCGGCAATGGTGCCAGCGCTACGCCATCCTGCCCCAGTAACTCGGTAGTAATCCCCTGACGGATTTTCGCTGACAGCGCAGGATTAATAATGGCTGACAGGTCAGAGTGTGTGTGAGTATCAATAAAGCCCGGACAAATAATTTTCCCTGTTGCATCAATAACCTGTTCATTGACACCCACATCAATTTGACCAATTTCGACAATATGCCCTTCATCAACCATTACATCGGCAATTCGGCCGGGATTACCCGTTCCATCAATCACATTTCCGTTTTTAAAAATGGTTTTCATCGTTATTCTCCATTGCGGTGCCGCGAAGCAGCACCACCTGTAAGGTAAGAGGTCTTTATCTTTATTTTTTAACGGCGATAGAGTGTCTGGATGATGCTGTAATAGCCGCTGGCCGAGCCGGTCAACTGATCGATCTCGATATACTCGTCGATGGTATGCGCCAGGTTTTCACGCGACGGCCCAAACCCGATGGTTTTGATCCCCGCTTCCCCCGCGTAGTGGCTGCCGTTAGTGCAAAATGAGTACTGAGTAATCGTTGGCGAGAAACCCGCTTCGCGAACGCCCGCCAGAGCGGCCTGCACGAACTCGTCGGACTCGTCATAAACCCATCCAGGGAAGAAACGCTCACCCTCAATGGTGGCTCCGGTATAGCAAGACTCCTTGCCAACGGCGTAAGAGACGCAGGCTTTGAACTGCGGGTCCTGGGCGGTTAGCTCCGCAAGTGCATTTTCCAGTGGCGCAATAACGCTTTCTTTGGTTTCGCCCACCAGCAAGCGGCGGTCGTAGGTAGCGCGGCAGTAATCCGGCACCACTGATGCGCCTGGGTATGGCGACGATTTAATGTCTGTCAGTTCCAGGATACCAGGGCCAAGCACCGGGTGGGTTGGCGGAGTGATGGTGCGAATTTTGTCGATCAACTGCGCCATTTTGTACACCGCGTTAATTCCTGCCTGCGGGTTGGCGGAGTGTGCTGGCTTACCAAAGGTTTCAACCACAATTTCAGCACGACCACGCTGACCGATTTTCAGATTCAGTTCAGAAGCTTCGCCAATGATGACGTAATCAGGCTTATAGCGCTCACTGACCAGACGAGCGGCAATGCCTTCAAAACACTCTTCATGAACGATACAAGCGACGTAGATTTTCCCGGCGAAATTGCGCTGATTATCCTGGCCGAAAAAACCTACGGCGGAGATCATCGCAGCAACAGCACCTTTCATATCGGTAGTGCCACGGCCATAAATCTTACCATCGTCAATATCACCGCCGTACGGGTTGCGGGTCCACTTCTCTTCGTTCACCGGCACAGTATCGATATGCCCATCCAGAACCAGCGTTTTCCCCGGCTGATTTCCCACAATACCGCCGACAATATTGCCGTATTTATCAACATGGATGTCGTCGAATTGGTAATGCTGCATCATTATTTTTATGGCATTTACCACGTCCCCTTCCTGACCGGAATAGCTTTTTTGCTGGATCAGCGCCTGACAATTTTTAATAACTTCTTCAATACGGGTTGCAGATAACATGGGTTTCTCCGTTAGTGCTCTCAATCAGGAAATTATTTATTGATGCCCGGGTACTGACCGCCCCAGACAATATCCAAATATTGTTGCGGGTCGGTATCACCTTCGGTACTTATCAGCAACACGCGGGAATGCTCATCCAGGCCCAGTTGCTCACGGGTTGGTGCCAAATCCGGAGAGGTCATCAACAGCGCCAGAAGACCTGTCGTGACGGCCCCAGATTCACCTGAAATAATGTGTGGGTCGCCCGCCAGCGGATTACCCAACATACGCATCCCCAGCGCCGCGACTTCATCAGGGCAGGAAGCAAATGCGGTGGCATAATCACGCAGTAACTTCCAGCCAATGCTGTTTGCCTCACCGCAGGCCAGACCTGCCATCACGGTCTGTAAATCGCCACCTACCGCAACAGCATCCCCCTCTTTTGCACGGGCTGAACGATAGAGACAGTCAGCAATTAGCGCTTCAGCGACGATCACTTTCGGACGATTTTCGCCCCACGCGGCCGTCACCATCCCCTGTACCATTCCCGCAAATGACCCCACACCGGCCTGGACGAAAACATGCGTCGGAGCAACCTGATGGAGCTGATCAATCGCCTCCAGCATCAGCGTGCCGTAGCCCTGCATAATCCACAGAGGGATCTTTTCGTACCCTTCCCAGGCCGTGTCTTGTACAACGATCCAGCCATACTTTTGCGCCTGATCCGCGGTCATGCGCACGGCATCGTCATAGTTCATATCCACGATTTCAGCGGTAGCGCCTTCATTGCGGATTGATGCCAGCCGCTGCTGTGAAGACCCTTTCGGCATGTAAACCACCGCATTTTGCTTTAACTGGCGTGCCATCCACGCCACGCCGCGCCCGTGGTTACCGTCGGTGGTGGTGGCAAATGTCACGGTCTTCAGGTCATGGCGTACTGCTTCACTGGTCATGACATCAAACGGTAATTCGCTGATATCCTTCCCCACTAATTCCGCGATATGGCATGCCATCGCGTAGGCGCCGCCCAGCGCTTTGAACGCTTTCAGGCCAAAACGCTGAGACTCATCTTTGAGGTAAATATTTTTTACGCCCAGTTTTTGAGAAAGTGCCGGCAGCGTATACAGCGGCGTCGGAGCATATCCCGGAATAGACCGATGAAAATTCAACGCTTTTACCAGTTCCTGGCGACTAAAGGGTGCCAGCGGTGCGTTAGGGTGTTCGGTAAACGGCGTCTGGTTGATAAAAAATGATAAGTTTTTCTGCATCATAAAACCTCATTGTCCTGGTAATTCATTCCCTGTAATCGGTGTAATACAGAGTTATTTACGCTATCGGTAATCCATAAGAGCAAAATGCTTACCAGCTTTTTAGAAAATGAGGAAATGCTTAGAAATAATTTAATAAATACTTTTATTTCAATACATTAAGAAATTTCTAAAGTTAACAAGGTAAAAATAGTCTGCGTTAGTTTATCGTCTGATTTTGATAAATTCTCATAAATGAGAAATAGTGTGATCACGAAGGATAAAATCAAAAAAACATACAAAAACAATGCGGTAGATTGATTTTTCGCAAATCAATTTTGCGATGATTCGCCTATTTATCATTTTCATTGAGAAATGAGACACCTTACCGGAGAAGTATCATGATTTCAGTACTGAGCAATATTCAGGATGATATATGCAATTATGCCGATGCTATTTCTGGCATTACCGGGACTGATGTAGAAATCATTGATGAATCTTTAATGCGCATTGCTGGCACCGGTAAATACCGACATATGCTCAATGAGAACGTGGCAAAAAATGGTTATATCTATCGGCATGTTTTGCAGGTCCGTGAGACGGTATTGATCAAAAACCCCGGTGAACATCCTCTATGTCAGCTGTGTGAAAAACACCATTACTGCTCTGAAATGCTGGATTTGAATGCCCCTATTTTTCTCAATAACCGTGTCATTGGGGTGATCGGTATTATTTGCTCCACGCAAATACAGCGTGACACCTTGCTTAGCCAGATCGATAAATTTGTCACCTTTATAGAGCAAATTGCCGTCATGATCTCCAGTAAGGTCTTTGAATGCCTGGAACGCTTACGCGCGCAGGAGACACTCGGCGCCTTTCGTCGTCTGATTGATGCAATGGATCGCGGCGTTGTGGCCATTGATGGCAAGGGCCGCATCTGGCATGCCAACCATTCAGCAGATCGCATACTTAACCGTGAGGTTCAGGGATTACCCCTGACCATTGAAACAACCGGAGACAGCTTGTATGGCGATGAGGAAGCATGGCTGACGCTTGAAGGGCAAAAACACCATGTGCTGTGTAAACAGATCTCGCTCTCGTCACTGGATAACGACCGATTAACAATGGTTATCTTTCGCGATGCGCACGACTACCTGAGCACGATTGCCCCCTCGCCATATGAGTCTGATACACAGGTACGTCTGATTGGCCATTCCCCCTCAATGGAACAACTCAGAAGTACCATTGGCAAAATCGCCAACAGCTATGCCAGTGTACTGATCACCGGGGAAAGTGGTTCAGGTAAAGAAGTTGTGGCATTTGCCATTCATCAGAGCAGTCCGCGCAAAGCCGCCCCCTTCGTGACCATCAACTGCGCCGCTATCCCTGAACAACTCCTGGAAAGCGAACTGTTTGGCTACGTACGCGGCGCATTCAGCGGTGCCGATCCCAAAGGACGAGTGGGAAAGTTTGAGCTGGCCAATGGGGGTAGCCTGTTCCTCGACGAGATTGGCGATATGCCACTGCATTTGCAGGCCAAGCTGCTCAGGGTACTGCAGGAAAAAGCCATCACCCGTGTGGGGTCCAATAACACCATCAATATTGACGTGCGGATTATTGCCGCAACCAACAAAAACATCAGCGCGATGGTCGAGAATAATCAGTTTCGTGAAGATCTTTTCTATCGCCTGAACGTGGTGCCATTGGTTCTCCCTTCCCTGCGCGAACGACGGGCGGATATCGCCGTCCTGGCACAATATTTTGCCGATGAATTTTCGCTAAGCTACCAGCGACCGCCGCAAAAACTTCCCGATGATGTTATTAACCGTCTTTATGCCTGGCACTGGCCGGGCAACATCCGTGAACTGCGCAACGTCATCGAGTACATTTTTGTCATGCGCGGAGAAGCCGCCGGGATCAATGCCAGCCATCTTCCCCCTTACCTGCTTACCGCAGCCGATGGCAGAAAAAGCACAATGATGGCGCAACCTCGCCAGCTTGCCCATCAGGGTAAACAAGCTGAAAGAGATGCCATTGAAAACGTTATACAGCGATTTGGTTCAAGCGTTGAAGGTAAGAAACAAGCCGCGACAGAATTGGGGATCAGCATCGCCACGCTGTACCGAAAAATAAAACTGTACGGGTTATGATTTCCCCTGCGTCCGCCACGGGCAGTCAATGCCTGATGGCGCTGCGCTTATCAGGCCTACGTTTTACAGGCTTTAGTAGGCCGGATAGCGCGTCAGAGCCGCCATCCAGCAGGTACAGCAAAGTGCCTTATGGTTGAGCGCTTTTAAAATTAAACCTCGCCATTCCCGCTATCTCAGATCGGCAATCAACAGGCACAGGATCTGAGTTTTTGGGAATAATTTCGCGAAAATGGAGAGAAAACGGTGATTTTTTTCGGTTAAGCTATGTTCATGCTTTGGCGCTACCTCATGGTCAAATTCACTTTTCAGGAACCAACCCGTAATGGCTAAAAGTATTCCGCAGCTGCCACATGATCCCCATATGTGTCGCAGCTATGAAAAAAAGACTCGTAGCCCACTGGCACTCTATTCAGAGTATCAGCGTATGGATGTCGAGTTGCGGGAGCCGCTGGCCATGACTTACAGTCACTGGCATGGGCAGGTTGAAGTGAATGTGCCATTTGATGGTGATGTTGAGTACCTGTTCAATGACGAAGTAGTACAGAGCAAGCAAGGCTTTATCACACTGTTCTGGGCGTGTACCCCCCATCAGCTCACGAATGCAGGGCACTGTAAGCAAATGGCTATCTTCAACTTGCCCATGCATTTATTTTTGTCCTGGCCGTTGGATAGAGAGCTGATTAATCACGTGACGCACGGCAGGGTGATTACCTCGTCGGCATCCCAGCAGCTTAGCGCTTTTGAGGTTCAACGTTGGCAAAATGAACTCAACAGCGATAACGAACAGATTCGTCAGTTAGCCATTGATGAAATCGCCCTGATGCTCAAGCGGTTTAGCCTCTCAGGCTGGCGGACAGTATTGGGAAACCAAACTGCACGGACCCAGAAGAACAGCATTTCGCGGCATTCACAATTTTACGTCAGCCAGATGCTGGAATTTATTGCCGCCAACTGTGACAAACTGCTGACCGTCGAGGCCATTGCCGATCACGTCAAACTTAATCCTAATTATGCAATGGGTATCTTTCATCGCGTAATGCAACTAACGATGAAACAATATATTACGGCGATGCGTATCAACCATGTACGGGCATTACTCAGCGACACCGATAAAACCATTCTGGATATCGCGATGATTGCGGGTTTTCGCTCCAGCAGTCGATTTTATAGCTCATTTCATAAATACGTCGGTATGCCGCCTCAGCAGTATCGCAAGCTCAGTCAGCAACGCCGAAATCATCCACCTTATGCGGAGGGATAATTGACTATAAAATCTATCTCTTATTTTACTGCTGAAATATGAACATCATAACAGCAGGCCAGAACAGATCGCCTGAAACAGTTAATAAAATAGAGTTCAATTATCAACTCACGTAACTACGCCATTCTGTAATTGATTGGCCTGTAGCAGGTATTTCTTTGGCTTGTTCAACCGTTAACGATTGGGATGGAATTATGGAACAAAAGAGCTGTACCTCACACTACAGAAAAAAACTCTCTTTCTTCTGGTCAGTATTACCGATGGTGATCATGCTGGGCGGGATTAGCATCGGATATTTTATATTCAATATTCGCGCCGAACCTATGATCCTGATGGGAACGGCAGCCGCTTCATTTATCGCCATTGCTCATGGTTATACATGGGATGATATTCTGCAATCGATTTGCAATAAAATATCAGAAGCACTGCCAGTCATTCTGATTGTCGCCAGTATCGGTTTTTTGATTGGCTCCTGGATGGTATCAGGTACCATCCCGATGATGATCTATTATGGTTTGAAGTGGATTAACCCCCAGTATTTTTATATTTCAGCCTTTATGCTGGGTGCATTAATTTCAGTGTGTACCGGCACGTCGTGGGGTTCCATTGGTACCGTCGGAATTGCCATGATTGGTGTAGCCATTGGCCTTAATGTCTCTCTACCCATCGCCGCCGGCGCCATTGTTTCAGGGTGCTGGTTTGGCGATAAACTCTCGCCTGTCTCTGATTCAACCAATATGGCGGCGCTGGCTGCCGGTGTAAATCTGTACTCCCATATTGGCCATTTGCTATGGACCACCGGCCCGGGATTTATTATTTGCTGCGTGGTGTATAGCTATATGGGTATGGGCATTGATGCCTCTGCCAGTGCACCAGAAAATATCACTCATTTAATGAACGCTATCGGCCAGATTTATCAGTTCAACCTTCTGTTGTTGCTACCACCGATTATAGTATTGTACGGTTCACTGTCGAAAAAACCACCTATCCCGATGCTGTTTTTGTCCACCATCGTATCAATGATTCTGGCTCTGGTTTTTCAACAATTCAGCGCATCTTCGGTCGGCGAATCCGTGGTCAGCGGCTTTAAGCTCGCGATGCTCACCGGAGATCATATTCCTGCACTGTCATCTGATGTCTCACGCTTATTAGAGCGAGGCGGCGCAATCTCTATGTTCAGCAGTTTTGTGACCGTCTTCAGCGCCTTTAGTTTTGCTGGTGCCATGAGCGCGACAGGCTCCCTGCACACGGTCATTAACGCGCTGACAAAAGGGGTTAAATCAACATTCCGCTTAGTCGCTACCACCATTGTTACGACGTTCACCATTTGCGCCTGTACCGCCAATGGAACCTTACCGTTGTTATTGTGCGGTGATGCCTTTAAAGATGAATACAAAAAACGTGGACTGGCCGCGAAGAACCTCTCGCGAACTACCGAAGATGCCGGAACCGTTGTCGAACCTATTATTCCGTGGTCTGCTTCGGGTGTTTATTGCGCCACTATGCTGGGCGTGACAACTCTTGATTACCTTCCATGGGCAATCCTCTGCTACAGCGGCGTTATTTTTGCCCTGCTATGGGCGGCAACGGGTATCGGTATTGCTAAATATGAACCAAATGAAGCTACAGAGCATATGGTTGAGCAAAAATCATAGGCTAATACGCAGATAAATATTAGCTATCACCAGGGTAAATTTAATATATCAATTAGATATACATAAACATTCTGCGCTTTTTGCGTTGCGTAAACTATTTTCAGAGACTTTCCAGGAGTTAGCAATGTCTTTGTTTGATGATATTGTCACAAGGGATGTTAATTGTCGTAAATACGGCCAATTACAACAAATGTACGGTACCAGCGATGTATTACCACTGTGGATTGCGGATATGGATTTTGTTACGCCAGAACCCATCCTGAATACATTACGCACAGTAGTAGAGCAGCCTGTTCAGGGCTATAACCTGGATTATCCGCAATGGAAAGAGTCCGTTATCCAGTGGTACGCAAAACAGTATGATGCCGAGCTTAAATCGCACTGGCTGCATTTTGTTCCCGGCGTCATAAAAACTATTGTCATGTCTTTGCTGGCACTTACCCGCACGGGAGACAATATATTAACCTGTACCCCAATATATGACCCCTACCCTAACCTGGTGAAAACCAGCGGCAGGCATTTACTCCAGACCCGTCTCATTGAAAAAGACGGTTGCTATGAATTTGACTGGCGAGATTTCAGCGAAAAACTTAAACAGTGCAAAATGTTTCTTTTTCCCTCGCCACATAATCCTGGTGGAATGGTGTGGTCACGGGAAACGCTTGAAAAAATCAGCCACTATTGCCAGCAGGCGGGCGTCATCATTCTCTCCGATGAAGTGCATAGCGACTTAACTCTGCCAGGTAAGCAACACCTGCCCCTTTTTACCCTCGATGACGCAGCAGGAAGTCAGTCAATCGTACTGACCTCTGTTAGCAAGACCTTCAACACGGCGGCGATCCAGGGAGGAATAGCCATTATAAAGAATGATGAACTGCGTCACCGGTTCTATCATTTTCTCGATAACTGTTATCTTGCAGAGACTCACTCACTGCAACAGGCAACGATTTATAGCGCCTATACCCATTGCGGTGACTGGCACCGGGAATTATTAGCTTATCTGGCTGATAACGTGGCATTTGTTAAAAGTGAAATCGAAATGCACTGTCCGTTGATCTCAATTGTCTATGGTGGCGCATCCTATCTGCTCTTTCTGAATGCTGAAAAAATGGCGCTTAACGAGACGCAGCTAAGCGATTTTTTTGTCCATGAAGCCAGACTCGGCCTGTCGCCGGGGTCACAATATGGCCCAGGCGGAGAGGGGCACATGCGTCTGAACGTTGGCTGCCCGCGCGCCGTCCTGGTGGACGCAATGAACAGACTAAAAACGGCATACCAGAAACGGCAGAACATGTAACGCAGACCGCTACGCTTGCCCTGCACCGTCAGGGCAACATTGCCCAAAGATAGTGACCGAACTGCTATAAAGTCTTTCCCTTCTGTCGGCTGGTGTTAAACTGGAAAGTGTGATCTTCATCATAACCTGCTTAAACAGAGAAAAGAGACACTGCTATGCAACATATCATTGAGGGCTTCCTCAACTTCCAAAAAGAGATTTTCCCTCAACGCAAGGAACTCTTCCGCAGCCTGGCATCCAGCCAGAATCCTAAAGCGCTTTTCATCTCCTGTTCTGACAGCCGACTGGTGCCAGAGTTAGTGACGCAGCAAGAGCCAGGACAGCTTTTCGTTATCCGTAACGCCGGTAATATCGTACCGTCTTTTGGCCCGGAACCTGGTGGCGTGTCTGCCACCATTGAGTACGCGGTCGTTGCTTTAGGCGTGACTGATATCGTTATCTGTGGTCACTCCAACTGCGGCGCGATGAAAGCCATCGCAGAAAGCCAACCCCTGGATCCGATGCCTGCTGTCGCCCACTGGTTGCACTATGCCGATGCCGCAAAAGCCGTGGTTGAAAAGAAAACCTGGGCTAACGAAATCGATAAAGTGAATGCCATGGTGGAAGAAAACGTGATTGCCCAGTTGAACAACATTAAAACGCATCCTTGCGTGGCTGTTGGTCTGCGTAACAACGCGATTCGTCTGCACGGCTGGGTCTACGACATCGAAAGCGGAGAAATTCGTACGCTGGATAAGAACAGCAAAACTTACGTTTCGCTGGCCGATAATCCACACGTCCATTTCGAGTAAATCAGCACTGGAGCACGGATGCTCTGGCAATCCTCCCACTACGATTTCTGTCAGTAGACAAACACTCCTCTTGCGACTAGCTTTTAAACTAGCCATCAGTGTGGCCGTCGTGGAACCCGCAATAGATTAAGCGATAAAAAGGAGCCGTTACGCATGCGAACGAAAAATAACAGACTGATTAATATGTTATTTTTTCATGAGTCGTGGGATATTATGATCCTAAAAAATAATGGTTCGCATACCTTTCCCACTAACACGCTGGAAATTCTGAACAACACCCGAGCCCAACAGCTCAAAAAGAAATATACCTTTCAGGCCGATCCTTTCATTATTGAAAAAGACAATAAAGTTTATGTTTTTTATGAAGCACTAAGCTTTCGTAATTCGCAAGGTATTCTGCGCTGCCGTATCCTTGATGCTAACCTGGTTGAGCTTGAGGATGTGAAACTCGATGGTTTTGATAACCTAAAATGCCATTTATCATTTCCTTTTTTATTTTACAGCAACGATCAGCTTTTCATGATCCCAGAGTCTTCAGAAAGGAAAGAGGTTATCTTATTCCAGTCGATAGCGTTCCCTACGCGCTGGAAACAGATAAAAGTATTAGTACCGGACCAGGCACTCACCGATAACGTCGTCGTCTCATTGCATGAAAATCTTTATCTTTTATCCACCACGATGGAAGATGAGCTAGTTATCCATACTGCCAGTGATGTAACCGGACCATGGCAAAAAATAGAGCCCACGCTTAACCTGTCGAATCAACACCCCCGGGGCGCTGGCGCACCACACTGCGTTGATAATAAACTCTATTTCCTCACCCAGGAATGCACACCAGAGACGTACGGAAAGTCAGTTTATATCAAAGAGCTAATCACGCTTAACGCATCCAGCTTTGATGAGCGTTTGATTACGCAGATCAATGCCAGCATTAACCAAAGCGAGGGCGTTCACACACTCAACTTCACCGATAACTATATCGTGTATGACAGTAAGATAAGTAAATTCAGCCTATTTTCTATACTTAAAAAAATATCTTATAAATGCAGGGTGAAATACCGGAATTATTACCTTAACCGACGCCACCAATAACGTTTATTTATGCCGGTGGCATTAATGAATTAATGATAGTTTGCAAAAAATATATCTGGAGACTGTATGGCAATTCTAGTCACTGGTGGTGCTGGTTATATTGGTTCACATACCGTGCTGGCGCTTCTGGAAAGAGGTGATGATGTTGTGGTCATCGATAACCTTTCCAACTCCTCACAAACATCCCTGGACAGGGTTGCGGAACTGACTGGCAAAGCGCCCGTCGTTTATATCGCTGATGTGCTGAACAACGATGTTCTGAAAACGATTTTCTCTAACCATAACATTACCGATGTCATTCATTTTGCTGGACTAAAATCAGTTTCAGAATCAATAAAAGAGCCGCTGGCCTACTATGACAATAATGTCACCGGCACGCTGGTTTTGCTGCGTGAGATGTTAGCTGCGGGGGTGAAGCACTTTATTTTCAGCTCTTCCGCCACGGTATACGGTAATCCGGAAAGCGTTCCATTAAGTGAACAATCGCCAACCGGTGGCACCACCAATCCGTATGGCACATCAAAATTCATGGTCGAGCAAATTCTGGCAGACTTTTCCCGCGCACAACCCGATTTCCGAATCACCTGCCTACGCTACTTTAACCCAGTCGGCGCGCATCCATCGGGCAGGATTGGCGAAGATCCGAATGGTATCCCCAACAATCTGGTACCGTATATTTCTCAGGTGGCGATTGGCAAGCTGGAAAGCGTGTCGGTCTATGGAAATGACTATCCAACCCCCGACGGCACCGGTGTGCGTGATTACATCCATGTGATGGATCTGGCAACTGGTCATTTAGCGGCACTGGATTGCCAGCAAAAAGGTGCGGCATACAAAGTCATCAACCTCGGTACCGGTATCGGGTATTCCGTACTTAACCTGATTGCAGCCTTCGAGAAAGCGGCGCAAACCCGAATTAATTATAAGATTGTGGCCAGAAGGCCCGGGGATATTGCCGAATGTTGGTCAGACCCGTCGTTAGCACGAAAAGAGTTGGGATGGCAGGCCATCTACAATCTGGATGAAATGATACGCGATACCTGGAACTGGCAAAAAAACAATCCGGATGGCTATCACGTTTAATTTTCAACGACAAGGAGCCTGATTGCCAGGCTCCTTACTACGGCAGGCTATTCCACCGTTACTGCAGAGACGCGATACCAACCGTTGCTCAGCTTCCCTTCATTGGCAAAGTTAATTCTTGCCGCACCGGATTTATCCACAATCGCCGCTTCAATAGCATATTTCCCTTTTGGCAGCGTCCCGGGCATCGGCATCGGGTAACTCAGTGGGTGTTTTCCGGGCAGCCAGTGACGTATATCTTCCGGGACATTCCCTTGTGCCACCACCTTATTGGCCTCATTGACCAGGCGAAATGCCAGCGTGTAGGGAAGGTAAATCGGCGCGTTCCCTTCGTTATACCAGGTGCTTGTCAGGGTCAGTTCTTGTCCACCTTCCCAGACTGACTCGTGGCTCAGAGATGCTAAGCGAAACCGATAGCCCAGTTTTGTCAGTGCCTCGTCGACAATCGGACGATACTCACGGGGCACTGTTCTCGATTTCAGGTTAATCGTACTGGTATGTTGCTTCACCGCCCAGTCAAAAATCCCCTGCACTTCCTCTCGCGTATAGTGAAAAGTATTTTTCCAGTCCTGCATGTACGAGCAGATCTCAAAACTCACTGGCGCATGTTTCCAGGCATCGTTAAATCCTGAATAGCTTTTCTGTGCGGCCTGCAGCCGTTGCGGGTAATCATCCGCCATATGATTCCATGAAGCAGAAAACACGCGGAGATCACCCAGGCAGTCCGCACGCCAGCCCGCCCCGCGCGCGACCGCATTCGCCAGACTTTGCCCACCACTCATTAACATGATTTTTGGCGTACTGGGGAAAGCAGAGAAATGCATCGTCACATAGCGGTCCAACTGCGCCGTGGTGTAGCGCTCCAGCAATGGCTTCAGCATCGGGAAGTTGCTGTTATGCCACTCTCCCCACGCCCCCACCATGCCGATATCCACGAAAGCCAGGTTCTCGTTACCATCATAGCGTTTACCCATTGCGTTCAGCAGGCGCTGGCTATATTCAATAAATAGGGGATCGTCTAAATCAGGGATAAAGGTTTTTTTATCAGGCGTCCAGGTTCCCTTTACGCCTTTTTTAATCAACCAGTCGGGAATTTGTGAACCCGTTTCCGGCTCAGCAAGCGCCATAAACCGCAGTCCGACGTTCATCGCCGGTCGATGTGCCGCGGCATACTTGAAGGCATCATCAACCAGTGCAAAATTGTACTGGCCTTCGACAGGCTCAAGGTCACGCCAGTAAAAGCGCTCATATTCAAAGCCTGTGTCGGGATAATCCGCCAGTCCAAGCGTTTCACCATATCCCTGATGAAAACTGGCTACCCCGATACCTGGGTTTGTCAGTGGGCCCGTCAATGCTTTGGGGGTTACGGTCGTTAATGCGGCCAATACCGTCAGCGGACAGAACAGACACAACAGCGCAGAAAACCATTGACACTTCATCGCAGTGACGCCCTCCACAGGTTTGTTAACACTAGCGGTCTTTCAGGCTTAACCACCAGTCCCAAATACCCACGTGAAAATGTTGGAATACATCAATACCCAATGCGGATTTGATCATATATAGCGTCAGTAATACGCAGCAGGTGACAAACAGCGTGCCTAGCAGCAACAAAAAAGTGAGCAGCATGGTCGATAAGGTCGACTCCTGACGATGCCGCTGACGTAAGTCTCTGCCGAATAAAAAAACCAGATAAAAGCGTTTACCGAAAAATGGAAAGCTTCTGCGAATATCGATCCGATGTCTTGATGCCAGAGTGCTGGCGACGATCGCTTTCTCGATCCCGTCTTTTTGTTCCGGAGTCAGTCCCTCCGATATATGCTCATCAAGTTGCGCATAAAATCGTTCGATGACGGGGGGGCGATTCTGAGGACTGGTCAAAATTAACCTATATCTTTATCAATTGAGTGGTAGACATTGACTGTTTTTCTGGCAATTTCTTGCCAGTCGTAATTTTGCAAATAGACACGATAGTCCACGCTATTTGCGCTGGCCCAGGCAGTTAATTTCTCAGCAAGGCTGGACAATGAGCCGACCCGAAAATAAGCCTCAGACGGCAACTGCACTTCCAAATTTGCGGGAATATCGCTCACCACCGCCGGGAGGGAATACGACATCGCCTCCAGAAGCGCAATCGGTAGCCCTTCATGGTAGGAAGGCATAACGAAAAGCCTGGCCTGCGAAAACACCGCCTGAAGTTCATCTCCCCTTAAAAATCCGGTCATCACCACGCCAGGGGTATCAGCGGCAAGTTGCTTGAGTCGAATACTGTATTCCGTTGGATGATCTGCATCGCCAATGAGCACTAGCGGCTGTTGCAAACCACTTTGTTTGTACGCGGAGATCGCATCATGCATCCCCTTTTCTTCCACAAACCGTCCGACCACCACGAAATAATTTTTCGCCTCGAGTCCAAAGCGGGAAAGCGTGGCATGAAGGGTTTGATCTGACAACGGACGGGGCTTATTGACACCGTTGAAAATCAAATGCGCATCATAGCGAGCATGTTTTTTCTGAATCAGTTGGTTAATGACCTCAGAAATCACTATCACCTCATTGGCATATCTTACCGCCCAGCGTTCACCCAGCAGCAATATTTTTTTGGCGACAAATCCCCATTTTTGACGATCGTAATCAGGCCCGTGGTGGGTAAAAACCACCTTCTTACCTAACACGCGTAATAATGGGATCACCAAACCCGGCCCTATAGCATGGACATGCACAATATCAGAACCGTCGACACAGGTTCTAAACGCCGCTAAAACGGAATGCACAATCGCTTCCAGTGACCGTTTTTTGGGTGCCCACAGCGCATAGGTCTCAACTTTCTTATAAGAAGATCGTTTGTAGCTAACATACGGCGAGCGGGCGATAACACAAATATCAACGTCAAACTGTTGTTTAATCGCCGGGTAAAGATTCTGGCAGTGGGTTTCCACACCGCCCAGGACATCCGGAATACCGCGAGTACCAAAAACCGTTATTTTTTTACTCATTCTATGGCCTGCTCAGAAGTTCTTTATATAGCGCCTGTAAGGTATCCATATGTTTGCTAAGCGCATATTTTTCACTCAGGCGCGCACGCCCCCGTAAGCCCATGACGCGTGCTTTATCCGGGTCATCAACCAGAGCATCCATCGCCTTCGCCAGTTCCTGCGCATTACCCGGCTCAAATAAAAGCCCTTCAATACCGTCGCGTATTTGTTCGGGGATCCCGCCAATGCGCGCCCCGATCACCGGTTTCGCGAAAGACATCGCCTCCAGTACCGCCATTGAGCAGTTTTCATAACATTCAGAGGGGAGGATCACCACGCGGGCATGCTTAATGAGCGTATTGAGGGTATCCCCTTGTTGTACATAACCTAAAAATTCAGCGTCCGGGTATTTCGCCACTAACTCGTCATGCAACGGACCGTGTCCCACTATTTTCAGCGGAGCAGGGTTACGCATTTTCTGATGAGCGGCCAGCAACGTTGCCACACCCTTTTCACGGCTCAGGCGGCCGAAGTACAGTATATAACCGTCATCGACGACCTCATCGATGGGCTGGCTATCATCAACACCATTGACGATCACATCGATTCGCGATTTCGGCAACGTTCGGAGTAACACGCCGCGTAAAAAGACGCTGGGTGAAACAATCACATCCAGAGCCTGATAATTCTGGGCAATGTATTGCCAGGTTGCTTCTAACGAGAGCAGCAAGCTTTTCGAGGCAGAGCCTTCCTGACAGCGATAGCGGAAGGCATTGAAAACGGTACCGGTGATACAGGCATCACACACCTTCCCATCACGTAACATGGAGTATGCGGGACAGACAATCTTATAGTCGTGCGCCGTCAGCACCGTTTTACAGCCAAAATTACGCGCCACTTTAATTAACGCCGGCGTCAACTGATGGTAAATATTATGAAAGTGAACGATATCAGGGCGTTCTTTTTGTAAAAGCGCCAGCATTTTTTTGCAGGCCTGGGTGTTATGAATAAAGTTAACCGCGGTTTTGATACCCCCCAACAGATTACTCTCTTTATGGTAATCGACATTGCTGACGAAATAATCCGCATAATCAGAGGGGAAATTTTTCTCATGCTGCATGGAAAAATCAATGACCTGGACACCAGCCTGTTTCAGCATGTCGCGTTCTTGAAAATAAACCGTTTCCGCGCCGCCTTTGATGAAAAAAAACTTGTTAACTAATAATACTTTCATGGCGCCTGCCCCGGTTATTCATGAATGATTTTACTGTTGGGCGGAGTCAGCGGATCGCGTACCGGATAAAAAATACCTTTGATCAGCCCCGCTGAGCGTACGATTAAATTAATAACGCTTTGCAGCCCATCTGTTAACGAGCGATTTTGCACAATCTTCAACAAGGCAAATGCCAGTAATGGGAGAAGCGCAACGGCAAACACGTTGATATTAAAGGTGAGCAGTGCAACAAATAAGAGAATAAGGTAGAGCGCAAATACCGCCTCATTCTTCACGATGTTGAATGACTGGGAAAACCAGGGTTTCCCCCAACTACAACGCAGAAGCTCACCCGGAGCCTGGTAATAACCGCTGGTCCAGCGGCGCGCCAGCATCTTAAACGTCGGCAGCGTATGTGACGTATGACTGAAGTAAGGAATATCCAGACGCCGCAGTTTATAGCCCGCTTCGATTAAACGCAGACCCAGCTCAGCCTCTTCATACGCGTGCAAATTACGGTTGGTCAGATAACCAATTTTTTCAATTGCCGACCGACGATACAGTCCACCGCCCCCCAGATGATCGCTATCGCCAAGAGGATAGATTTTATTGATCCGCTGCTTACGAGACTTAAATTCATAGTTAACGGCATCATCCATTTCGACGGTACCGGCCACCCCGGCATAGTTTGGTTCTGCCTGCAAAAAGGCAATAGCCTGGTCAATGAAGCCATCTTCCAGCTCCATATCTCCATCCATCAGTAATAAATATTCCCCTTCGCTGTACAGATAACCCAACTGATGGCCCACTCCACAACAGCGATCGCCAGGATCGGTGAGTGACACTACCGTGACGCCCTTATTGGCAGCCAACTGCTGGGTGTTATCTGTCGACAAACTGTCAGCCACGATAATCTTATGCGGATACCCGACCAACTGACGCCGAATGCTGTCGATCGTTTTCTCAATGCCTTTAGATTCGTTGAGCGTTTTAATACTCACTGAAATAAATGGTTTATTGTCCATACCATCCCCCTGCACTGCGCAGTACGGTTCGACGAATCACTAAGCTCGCCCCCAGCGATAAATAGAACAGGAACTGTAACATCGGCGTAATCATCAATATCTGACTGTAAGGTAAACTGATTAAACAACTGATAGCGAAAGCGTTAAATGCTGGCGCAAAGCTCAGTAACTGCAGATCCTGTTTATCCAACTGTTCCAGCATCAATACTGGTTTTGGCTGGCACACTTTCAGAATATAAATAAACAAGCCAATAAACAGCAGCGTGCCAATAATGCCAACTTCCCACAGCAGCATACTCAGAGCAGTCGAGTCTAAAATCAGGTTATAGATAATGTTCAAAAACCCAGGGGAGACCGTACTACCACTGTTTGTAGCATTAAGCCCATAGCCAAATAATGTGCCCGACAGTCCCCATAGATCGTTATTTTTTAACCAGAACAGAAACGTTGTGAAACGCCCCAACTCTCCGGTCGACATGATGTAGTTCGGATCAAAGATATAGCTCAATGAATCAATAAAAATGCTTAATGAGCCTTGCGTCGGATCGCTGCCAAAAGCGGAAGAGTAGTACCAGGCCAGTATCATAATCGACAGGCCGATGAGCACCAGCATTCCTGCCACAATGACGAATAACGTCTTCAGGTTTACCTTACTGACATCTTTAACATAGCTCGGCGATATCCACACCCATGCCAGAAATATCGGTGACAGCAGGATGACAAACTTGACCTCACCAATGATACATAACCCTATTCCAAGGATGATATGCAGCGCTGCGGATTTAAACGTCGTAAGCCCGTGCTTATATTCAGAGAGTTTCAGCAACATAATTAACAGGCAAAATAACCCCATCGCCGCCGTATTGCCGCCACCCATCGGGTCTCCGCCGAATGTGCCTACCACGGAGTCCCATTTTTCATCTTCCCCGCGCACAGCCACACGCTGAGGAACAACCAGCAAAACCTGATAAATCATCACCGGAATTTGCGCATAGAACACCCAGTACAGATAGCGCGTCGCCCGATATATCTGCGATTCACGGCAAAAACCCAACAGCAAACAAACCATCACCAGCGATAACGCGATTTCGTTTTTGAAGGCCACAATTGCGACGGTGACCCCGCCCTGAATCAGGGTCGATGTTCCCGCCAACACCAGAAAGGAAAAATACAGCGCAAGGATAATGGTTTCCTGTGCATCCAGACGCAGCGCCCCGTCTCGCGTCTGCATCACCAGTAATCCCACCATCAGTAATGTCAGGAAAAACGGGATCCACAACACAGATTGCATGCCGGTGAAATACTGCACCAGACCACACAGGATCAGCGTTATAAAGGTGTAGACCTGTAAATAATTTCCGGTATTCAGTGTCATGGCGTCACCGGCTTGTTTTTCAGGAGATTGGCCCGCTTGTTCATTTTCAGGTAAATGAACGCATAGCGAATAAATGTCAGTGAAGAGAACAATATTACTGACGCCGCATAATCATGGTAAAAATAGGGAACGACCACAAACGCCAGAAGCACAATCGCCAACTGTTCAAGTTGGATACGCAGAAAATAGCGGTGCGAGCCAAAAATAAGCTCAATCACCGTTAAAGGACTTATCGCCAGCGCCGGGAACAAATAGGGCAGCATGTAGCGCGACGTCTCAATGGAGTTAATCCAGTCTTCGCTAAAACCCAGCCGCATCACAATGGGATAGAAAATAAAGACACCCAAGGTACAGACAACCCCCAGCACTAGCAGCAGCATACGTACCTTCGTATACTCCTGATAATTGAAGGTGTTATTTCTGAAGTCGATGGACCATTTAGAAAAAATGGTATTGCGTACCGCGTTGCCGATAATCACTACCGGTGCCAGACAGAACCGGCTTACAACGGAAAAATACCCCGCCGTCAGCGCCGAAAACCAGAAGTTAATCAGCATAATAGGCAAGTTACTGCTCGCCATTGCCAACACCTCAGCGCTACCGACTTTAGTGATGTGATGAATATTCTGTTTAAAAAATCGCAAATTACTTGCCGGGCGCAAATGCTGCGACGTCACCGAGCGAATATCAAACGAATGTAAAATACAGCTAGTGGTCAGCAGTATCATGGCGCAGGCCCACGACCAGTAAAATGTCTGTACCTGGTGCGTGAGCAGTACCGAGAGCACCACCACCACAGAGACAGAAATACGCTGAAAGATCAGAAAATAAAAGTTGGCTGTCCGCAGCGATAAGTTTTCCGATATTAACGCCCACGCCGTTGAAAGCGTCAGCAAATAGAGAAACAGTATGTTCTGGTGAAACAACCACGCGGTCAGGACGGCATACGGTAATGCAATGAGCGCACTTTGCAGCAAACAGAACACTACATTTTGCGCCAGCTCTTCATCCTGCTGTTTGGGAATCAAAAGCTGGGAGGCAAAGGTACATACCTGTGCCCCCACCACCGCGATACTGTAGTTGAGCGCATACAGCCCAACCTCTGCCATATCGTACTTATGTGAGATCAACCAGATAGACAGCGCACCAATCAGCTGCGAAACGACTGATGAACTGGCTATCGTAGAAGCGCTCTTCAGTAAACTCATACACGACCTGGCGTAGTCATCAGTTGGTCAGTATTGAAGTTCAATGAGCGCAACCCTTCCTGCGTTTCAAGGTTTTTTTCCTCGACCGCATTCAACACCGCGCCAATCACCACGCCCTGATTATCCTCAATTTTATCCAGCGCGCCGGCGATATTCTCCGCAGAACCGGTCCCGGCTTTCACGATAAAGATAACCCCATCAACGGCTCGTTTGATCAGTTGGATATCCTGACTCTGATTCACCGCTGCAACGTCAATAATAATGCGTTGATACTGCGACTTCAGTTCGCGCATCACGGGTTCAACGTGCTCTGACGACAGCATCAGTAAAGAGGAAATGGTCGTCTTACCGTGGGGGATGAAATCAAGATTTTCAGCGATCTTAACCCGTGCTTTTTCTAGCGGAGCCTCACCCCGCAACAGCTCCGCCACACCCGCAGACGTCGCCGATGCCAGTTCAGAAGACAGGCCGTTGGTATTGAAGAAATCTGCATCAATAAGCAACGTTTTCTGATCGAAGCTGAATGAGCTGGCCAACAGATTCGCCAACAGGGAACGCCCTTCCCCCTGCTCCGCCGAAGCAATAGCGACCGTTTGCAGCGGCCGGTTATCCAGCATAATTCGGGTGCGAATACCGTGGATGATATCGGCATTCAGCGGGTTCTTCAGTATCATATCCCGCACCTGTGCGCGACCCGAAGTACCGGTAAATCGACGAATTTCGCCCAATGGCTCGACATTGAGACGTTTCTTCAGACGGCTCAGGGTGCTAATTGAATTATCCATTGCCGCTTTGACGATGAAATACATGATGCTGAATACCACAACCAACATCACCACCATCACGAGCAACAGCGATTTATTCGGCTTAGACGGCTTTAACGGAGGAACGGCGGGATCATACAGCACCGCATCCGCATTAACCCCGGACAGCGACAATTCCTGAGTCCGCTGATAAAGCGTCTTATACAGATCTTCCATTTTATCTAACGCCAATTTTTGGCTGTTATAGGCATCCCGTTTTGATGCCATCTTCTGGAAGATCTCTTTTTGCTCAGCAACCTGCTGCTGGTAATTCTTTTCGTCGGCCAGCGCAGCCAAATACTGCTGACGTAAGCCAAGTTTTAGCTCACCCAGCACCCGACCCGTTTGATTTTGGATTGATTGCACATCGGCTTCTGCTTTTAAAATATTGGCACTTTTAGGGCCATACACTTTGCGCAGTTCCGACAACGTTCGCTGCGCCTGAATCAGCGCAATGCGTAAATCCTGAATCTGCGCATGGTCAGAAACTGATGGCAGCGAAATGATATCGCCTGAAGATTTCCCTCGGCTATTGACTTCATTGTAAACAGACTCCGCAGCGACACGGCGTTGGGTCGCATCGGCAAGACGGTTGGTCACAATGCTTAACTGCTCTGTTTCAAAACCATCAATACCACGGAAGGTCAGCAGCCCAGAGTTTTTCAGGTAGCTATCCATTTCCTCTTTTTGTTTCGCTATCGATTTCTGAATCTCTTCCATTTTTTCAAAGTTGAGATTGCGAGCCTGCTCTGCTTTCAGACGCTTTTGTTCTACCGTGTAGTTGATAAAAGCCTGAGCGACGCCATTGGCTATCTCAGCTGAAAGTTGAGGCGAGGAAGATTCATAAGAAATAGAGGCCAGATTAGTGGTACGGATACCGATGACCTTCAGGTCTTTCGACAATGTTTTCAGCGCTTGATCAACCCTCAGTTGCTGATCTTCACTGCCCGAGCCGGGCTTCATCCCGGTAAAATCCGGGTTTTCATCCAGCTTCAGATCGCGGACCGCCTGCTCGAGGATAATGCGAGACTGCATCAATGCATACTGTGTTTCGTAGTAACCACTCCGCGTTGAATCAAAACCATCAACCTGGGGAAAGGGCGACACATTATCAGCTTGAGCCTTAATCAACACCGTGGCAGTCGAAACATATTTGGATGACATCATGCTGATTAATGGGTACGCGACAACCCCGGCAATAATACCGGCCAGCGCGATTTTCCAGGCGTTCTTTTTCAGTTCTTTGGCAAAGCGGGAGAAATCGACGGAGTTTTCTCGTTGCTTGCCATTTTCCACTATAGATAGTTTCATCGTTAGAAGAACCCCATGCCAATAATCACGACATCCCCAGGACGAACAGAGTGCGTTAAATCAACATTCTCAAGTAGCTGGTTGCTACCGGAGAGGCGAATGTTGATATCTTTGCGATCTGCACGGTCAGTAAATCCACCCGCCTGAGCAATCGCTTTCTCTACCGTAAGTCCCGGCTCCCAGGCGAATCCATTCGGGCTTTTCACTTCCCCTGACACGTAGAATTTGCGGAACTCGGCAAGACTCACTGTCACCATGGGATTAACCATATACCCATTGCGCAAGCGTTGAGTTAATTCAATATTCACCTGTTCTGGTGTTTTATCTTTTAAACCCAGCACGCCGATATAAGGGAAGTTTATTGTTCCACTCTTATCCACGATAAATTTCATCGTCATCTCGGGCTCCCCGTAAACAACGATATTAACAGTATCCCCCGCCCCAATTCGGTAATCCTCTGCCACCGCAGCAGGATCGTCCATTAATGGTGGCCTGGACGTTGTGCATCCGACCAACAGGATACTGAATAGCAAAAACGCGCACAGTTCTATTATTTTCATTTTAGATCTGAACCTTAGCTTTAAGCATAATCATAGAATTATCATAACCCAACGTTCTAATGACTTCCTGACTGTCATTGGGACCGATATAAAACGAATCAGTATCCTTATTCGAATTCAAGGTATCTAATTGATATTTAATCTCAAAATTGACAGACGGCGTGTAGTCATAGCTCATGGTTACGCTAAATACACCATTTTTATCATGTCGATCCTTGTTCTGTTTTTTATAGTCTTCCGTGGTGTATGAGTAGTCCAGCAAAGTAGAAAAACGATTACCCAGCCAGAAATGCTGGTAAGAAATCCCATACTCAGTCACTAAAATATACCCCCCAACTTCCGAGGGGTCTTTAATGCTTTGAGCAGAGTGGGCAGTGAAGACTGACTGATTTAACGGCTTCCACTCCCCCTTTATATCCCAGTTTAGACCATTAAAATCACTCGAGTTTGCGGCATTTTCAAATGTTTTGTACAGCCACGAAATATTCATGTCGACGTTGGTTTTCCCCGTCAACTGCGATTTCAGACCGTAAAGCAAATAGTATTCATTACTGTCTTTTTCTGAGTTGTTATCATAGTGACGCTGATTAGTAATAAAACTATAGCGAAAGCGCGTTCTGGATGTGTATTGGTCAAAAACTTCAGCAACCAGACTATTTTCATGCCATTCCTGCTGCTGAATATAATTGTAAAAATCCGGGCTGGTATCCTGCACATCCGAGGTATTCCCGAACGTCAGTTTTTTATATAACAGTGCCAGTTCCGCTTTGCCGCGTCCATCTGGTGCGCCATAGCTATAGCGCAACTCACTGTTGATGAAATTATTCGTCAGCGGAGAGTTAATTCCATACTGGCGGAACTGGCTCGGCAAAAACCCCTCAGTGATATCGCGACCGCGAGATTCATGCCCAATTGAATCTTCCAGATTCAGGGTTAAGCCGTGCATTTGCCCATAACGCCAGGCACCGTTAAAACGGAAGAAATGGTCGTTATAGTTATCGGCAGAATTGCTTGAGTAGTTACGATAATCACCTGAATACATTAGCAAATACTTATCCTGACCGCGCTCACCGATCATACTAAACACAGGCGCCGCGCTCTGGAAAGCTGAACCTATCGCATCGCTGTTATGGGGCTGATAAGTCACGTTATCATCATAACCGTAATCCACAGCAACTTTGCCCTGGAAGTCGATCCCCGCAAAGCCAATGTGTGATTTCGGCGTTAGATCAGCCCATGCGGACTGCGATATCACGATTCCGGTAATAACTATTAATTTAGTATGCATTCTTACCGACAAATCCTTTGAAAATAGTTTTAATAATAATTTTTATATCCAGCCATAACGACCAGTTTTGAATATATTCGATATCATACTGAACGCGCTTTTCCATCTTATAAAGTGCATCGATTTCCCCACGGAAACCGTTAATCTGCGCAAGCCCGGTGATCCCCGGCTTAACTTTATGGCGGATCATGTAGTTTTCGACCTGTTTACGGTACTGTTCGTTGTGCGTAACCGCATGGGGTCTGGGACCGACAATAGACATACTTCCCTGCAATACATTAATGAATTGCGGGAGTTCATCAAGAGAAGTGCGTCGCAAGAAACTACCAAATTTTGTCACGCGGGGATCATTTTTGGTGGCCTGGATAACCGTATCGGAATTCTCCATAACTCGCATCGAGCGAAACTTCCATACCTTAATTTTTTGTCCACTCAGGCCGTATCGATCTTGTTTGAAAAACACCGGGCCACGGGAGGTAAGTTTAATACCAATAGCAATCGCTAACATCAGTGAGGAGATCATCACCATAATGATGCTACCGAGAATCAGGTCTTCCGCACGTTTAATAAATGAACCGGCCCCTTCAAACGGTGAGCTAAAGATGCCAATGGTTTGCAGGTTGTGGATCGAGCGCAGCTTGGACATATTGTTACTGTAGGTATAAAAATCAGGAACAATATAGGTATCTACCGTGGTATCTGACATCATGGCCAAAAAGTGACGAATACGATGTAATGCCACCATCGGCAATGCGATATAGATCTCGTCGATATTCCCTTGCTTAGCCTCTTCAACCAGATTAATGACCGGGCCGCGAAAGGGACTTTTTATCTTATCCACGATATCACCACAGCGGGACAACGCGCGTTCGTCATAAAAAGCCAAATCTAATTTGATATTGGAGTATTCAGCTATCAACGCATTTTCTGCTGCCACACCGTTGTCGGTCAGACCAATAATCGCCACACGAATGTTTTTTTTCGTTGAATATTTAAAAATAAAAAAACGAATAAAATAAAGAAAAGGTAAAGGAATGAAATACCAGTAAACAATAGGGGATAAAAAAGACGGTGTCAGACTTGTCAGGTATCCAAGTGACTCCGGTTCGGCCACCGTCATGCTGATCACTTCGTTGAACGAGATTGCCAACAGTGTACAAAAAAGCAGCCGTTTTTGGTTGCGTATGCCGATGGTTTTTATCTTCTGCTGATACATTTTTGTGTATTCAGCAAGCAGTAGGAAAAACACTGAGAAGAGGATGCTCAGAATGACAATGGTCTTAAACGGCACCATATCTAACAGATGGGCGCTAAAAATTAACGTAATATTAATTACAATAAAATCGACCAGTTTCAAAA
>NZ_JANEWL010000036.1:0-37703 GCF_028069815.1 Citrobacter sp. Awk 2 | reverse complement strand
ATTTAATTGAGTAATTAGCGGTAAATTTTAAAATTGGAATATCCATCACATAACGATGTGGTGCAGCAATTTCATCCATGTTTTTGCCGTTTCCCGCCTGACGCTTCCTGCAAGGGATCCCTTACTTTCATCGACATGGCTTACTCTGTATCTGGCAGGAAAAAATGGTCTCAATTAATCATGAAGCTGCTTTAACACCGCGTACGCAGCGCGATACGCGACGTATGAATTTGTTTGTCTCTATTTCTGCGGCTGTCGCAGGGTTGTTATTTGGTCTCGATATCGGCGTAATTGCCGGCGCGTTGCCTTTTATCACCGATCACTTTGTATTGACCAGCCGTCTGCAGGAGTGGGTGGTGAGCAGTATGATGCTGGGTGCGGCAATTGGTGCGCTGTTTAATGGCTGGTTGTCATTCCGACTGGGGCGCAAATACAGCCTGATGGCCGGGGCGATCCTGTTTGTCGTGGGTTCCCTGGGGTCGGCATTGGCTTCCAGCGTGGAAATGCTCATTGTTGCCCGCGTGGTACTGGGCGTTGCCGTAGGTATCGCCTCCTACACTGCGCCACTCTACTTGTCTGAAATGGCCAGTGAGAATGTGCGTGGTAAGATGATCAGTATGTATCAACTGATGGTTACGTTGGGCATTGTGCTGGCCTTTTTATCCGATACCGCGTTTAGCTACAGCGGTAACTGGCGCGCTATGCTGGGCGTATTGGCGCTCCCGGCAGTATTGCTGATTGTTCTGGTCGTTTTCCTGCCTAACAGCCCGCGCTGGCTGGCAGAGAAAGGTCGCCATATTGAAGCAGAAGAAGTATTACGCATGTTGCGTGATACCTCAGAAAAGGCCCGTGATGAGCTGAACGAAATTCGTGAAAGTCTGAAGCTGAAGCAGGGCGGTTGGGCACTGTTTAAAATTAACCGAAACGTACGGCGTGCGGTTTTCCTCGGCATGTTGTTGCAGGCGATGCAGCAGTTCACCGGGATGAACATCATTATGTACTACGCGCCGCGTATTTTTAAAATGGCCGGTTTTACCACCACTGAGCAGCAGATGATTGCGACGTTGGTCGTTGGCTTAACCTTTATGTTCGCGACTTTTATTGCTGTTTTTACAGTCGATAAAGCCGGGCGCAAACCGGCGCTGAAAATTGGTTTCAGCGTGATGGCCATTGGGACCCTGGTCCTCGGCTATTGCCTGATGCAGTTTGATAACGGCACCGCATCCAGTGGGCTTTCCTGGCTGTCAGTCGGCATGACCATGATGTGTATCGCCGGTTATGCAATGAGCGCCGCACCGGTGGTGTGGATCCTGTGTTCTGAGATTCAGCCGCTGAAATGTCGCGATTTTGGCATCACCTGTTCCACCACCACGAACTGGGTGTCGAACATGATTATCGGCGCAACCTTCCTGACGTTGCTCGACAGTATTGGCGCCGCGGGTACGTTCTGGCTTTATACCGCACTGAACGTCGTCTTTATCGGTATTACATTCTGGCTTATTCCTGAAACCAAAAACGTCACGCTGGAACACATCGAGCGTAAGCTGATGGCTGGCGAGAAGTTAAGAGATATTGGGGTGTAAGTGAGCAGGAAGCCCGATAGATCAATTGATTATCGGGCTCCCATTGCTACCTATTTCAATGTGGATCCGCCTGCCTGACGAGGAGATCCTTAGCAGACAGCCCGGTTATCTTTAGTATAATTTCATGACTAATACCATTCGCTAACATCATCTGGGCAATGCGTAATGCCTCTTGTTGTTTGGCTTCCTGTTGCAAGACTTCCGCGATAGTCATCAGACGTTCCTTTTGCTGTGGTACCCGATGGGCAACCTCACGGATAAATTTATCAACGTGAGGCGTATTTCCAAACTGCATCATGTAATTAAATAGCGTTTTGAGCTGGCTGTCATTAGCGTATCCCGTAGCCAGCAATGAGACCAGTTGCTCCACTAACCCCATTAAATCACGCTTGCGGATATGTTTTTGCATCAATTCCAGCAGTGCTATACGGCGATGTTGCATAATTTCGTCATCGGGTATTACTGTGATATCCACCAGCGGAAATGTTGCTGAGTAAAGCTGTCGTGCCAGTGCGGGATCGTCAAACTCATCCAGCCAGCAGAGTGAAAAGGGGTAGGGGCTGAGAGCGCCATGATAAAACAACATCGGTATCACCAAAGGTAATGTTTTATGGCCAGCATCCAAATGGCGTTGCATTGCAGCCATGGCATAGCGCATCAGCCGAAATGCCATGTGAGCGTCTGGCGAACTCTGATGCTCGATAACAACATAGATATACCCATCGCCTTCGTTTGTTTTTAATGACCACAGCACGTCGGAGTAGCTGGCTCGCAGGCTATCCTCAATAAAACTGCCTGATTCCAGTTTTAGCGTTTGCAGATCACATAGCTCCCGCAAGGTTGATGGAAGATAGATATCCAGAAAATCTCTTGCGGTATCGGGATGGTACAAGAACTGTTTGAAGACTGCGTCATGTGGAGTGGCTGTTGTCATTTTTGTCATGGCGATCCGTCACCGTTAATTAAGATAACGTGACTGTAATCGCCCACATGGCGAGGCGCATTGGGTGATTAACGCTTATGCGAGCTGGTATCGAAGGGAAATGCCCCACCTTGCAACGCTTTCATTTTTAGGGAACAGAGTACGCATTTTAGCGTGTTCTCAAACCGTTCAGTAGCACGGCTTGAGAACAGCGAAATTACCCGTGCAGAAAATCTTCGCGTATGGGCGTGAAGGTATCAAGCAATGTCCCCGGCTTTAAACAGACGCAGCCGTGCATGATATTGGGTTGCTTGTACAGGGTGTCTCCTGCACTGACGACATGCTTTTCTTCCCCAATCGTAAATTCAAACTCACCCGATAAAACGTACGTGAGTTGTTCATGCGGGTGGTGGTGCATCGGGCCAATTGCGCCCTGCTCGAAATTCACTTCCACTGCCATCATTTTGCCATCGTGAGCCAGAATACGCCGGGTAACGCCGTTACCCAGATCTTCAAGCGTGGTTTCTTTATGAAAAATAAACATTCGGTATTCTCGCAATAAAATGAAACATTATTTCATTAAATTTATATCAGAAAATAAAAAAAGGAAATGTGCGCCGACAGATGTGGAAAGTTGATCACATCTTTGGTTCACTGGGAGGACAACCACGAATAAGGGCAAATGATGAAAACGATCGGTCTGTTAGGCGGAATGAGCTGGGAATCCACTATTCCCTATTATCGTCTGATTAATGAAGGGGTTAAGCAGAGTCTGGGCGGTCTGCATTCTGCGAAGATTCTGCTGCACAGCGTCGATTTCCATGAGATTGAAGCCTGTCAGTCGAACGGTGACTGGCAGCGGGCAGGGGAGATCCTGGCGCAGGCTGCGGTGGGGTTACAGCAAGCGGGTGCTGAAGGGATTGTGCTGTGTACCAACACCATGCATAAAGTGGCCGAGGCCATTGAAACGGCCTGCGATGTCCCGTTTTTGCACATTGCCGATGCAACAGGGCGGGCCATACAACAGCAGAAGATGAGTAACGTTGCGCTGTTGGGCACGCGTTACACCATGGAACAGGATTTCTATCGTGGGCGTTTACAGACGGAATTTGGCATTAGCACGCTAATCCCTGACGCTGATGACCGACAGAAAATAAACCAGATTATTTTCGAGGAACTGTGCCTTGGTGAATTTAGCGAAACGTCCCGCGATTATTACCTGAGCGTGATTGAGCGACTGGCTCGTCAGGGTGCACAAGGGGTGATCTTCGGCTGCACCGAAATTGGCCTGCTGGTTCCCACTGAAATAAGCCCGTTGCCGGTCTTCGATACCGCGGCGATCCATGCGCAGGATGCTGTGACGTTTATGCTTTCACCTGAGACTGCAAAATAGCATCCAGTGGATCGGTAAGCCGGTGGAGATGGTCCTGTAGATGTGCCGTAAAAGCATCAACCAGCGCGGATGCCGGACGATGCAGTGGATGAATGAGGCTGACGGTAAAAGGTACCGAAACACTAAAACGCCGGATGGCAATCCCGCTGCCTGCGTAATCCAGTGCGGTCAGCGGGTTCACTACTGAGATCCCCACGCCGGCACGCACCATCGCACAAATTGATGCGGCACTGTGCGTTTCTATTACCATTCGGCGCTTGACCTGATGATCATTAAACAGGGTATCCAGCAACTGGCGATAGCTGTCGGTGCGCGACAGGCTGATATAGTTTTCCCCCTGAAAATCTTGCGGTGTTAATACTGCTTTCCCGGTTAGCGGATGTCCCTGCGGCAGCACGCACACTTCATCCAGCGACAGTAATTCAGTGCGTTTAGTCCCTGCGGGGGTATGCAGGGTCTCAGTTAACCCGAGATCGTGACGTTGTGCTGATAGCCACTCTTCCAGCAGCGGCGACTCCTGCGGCACAATCTGAATGTTAACCTGCGGGTAGCGGGTGAGGAAGGGGTGTAGCAACGGAGGTAAAAAGGACTGTGAGAACACTGGCAGACAGACAATCGACAGCTCACCCTGACGAAATTCACGCAGGCTTTCGGCGGCGCTGACGATCCGATCCAGGCCATACCAGGATCGCTGCACCTCTTCAAACAGGCGTAGACCTTGCACTGTAGGATGCAGCCGACCTCGCGTACGTTCGAACAGTGTTAACCCCAGAACTTTTTCAAATCTTGCCAGCTCGCGACTGACGGTAGGCTGCGACGTATGCAGCATCCGCGCGGCTTCCGTCAGGTTGCCTGCTGTCATAATGGCGTGAAAAATTTCAATGTGGCGTAAGTTAACGGCGGGCATTGTCGATCCTCAAATAAACATCCCATATCATTTTTGCATAGACTCGCGATAAAACGATATTTTTTATTCTCTTCGTGCTGTGGCGTAATCATAAAAAAGCCAATACCGGAGCACACCATGCCACGCCCACTCAACAGCACTGATACTGACCTGACCGCAGATAACCTGCTGCGTCTGCCCGCCGAATTCGGCTGTCCGGTATGGGTTTACGATGCGCAGATTATCCGCGCGCAGATAGCCAAACTGAGTCAGTTTGATGTGGTGCGTTTTGCCCAAAAGGCCTGCTCGAATATTCATATACTGCGCCTGATGCGCGAGCAGGGCGTGAAGGTGGATTCAGTCTCGCTGGGTGAGATTGAGCGTGCGTTGGCGGCAGGTTTTGTGCCGGAGAATGATGAAATCGTCTTTACCGCCGATATGATTGACCAGGCGACGCTGGCCCGGGTGCATGAGCTACGTATTCCTGTAAATGCCGGGTCGGTTGATATGCTGGAACAGCTGGGCCAGGTTTCGCCAGGGCATCGTGTATGGCTGCGCGTCAACCCAGGTTTTGGTCACGGGCATAGCCAGAAAACCAATACCGGCGGCGAGAACAGCAAGCACGGTATCTGGTATAGCGACCTTCCGGCAGCGCTGGAGGTGATTCAGCGTTATCAGCTGAAACTGGTGGGCATTCACATGCATATAGGTTCCGGTGTGGATTACGGCCATCTGGAGCAAGTGTGTGGCGCGATGGTGCGTCAGGTTGTTGAATTAGGTCAGGATCTGGACGCTATATCTGCGGGCGGAGGTTTGTCGATCCCGTATCGCGAAGGAGAAGAGGCGATCAACACCGATCACTACTTTGGTTTGTGGAGCGCGGCACGCGATCAAATAGCCAAACATCTGGGGCATCCGGTGAAGCTTGAGATCGAGCCAGGACGCTTTCTGGTGGCGGAAGCGGGTGTTCTGGTGGCGCAGGTGCGCAGTGTGAAAGAGATGGGCAGTCGTCACTTCGTGTTGATCGACGCTGGCTTTAACGATCTGATGCGGCCAGCAATGTACGGCAGCTATCACCATATCTCCGCACTGGCCGGGGATGGCCGCTCGCTGGATAATGCGGCGCAGATTGAGACGGTGGTTGCCGGTCCACTGTGCGAATCGGGCGATGTTTTTACCCAACAGGAAGGTGGCAAAGTCGAAACCCGTCTATTACCTGCGGTAGTGCCGGGAGATTACCTGGTATTGCATGATACCGGTGCGTATGGCGCATCGATGTCGTCGAACTACAATAGCCGCCCGCTGCTACCGGAAGTGCTGTTTGATAACGGCGTGGCGCGACTGATTCGTCGTCGCCAGACCATTGAAGAGCTACTGGCGCTGGAGCTTATCTGATTGCATGCCGGATGGCGCTACGCTTATCCGGCCTACGAAATTAACGGTGGGTCTGTAGGCCGGATAAGCGAAGTCACCATCCGGCCTCTGATTACTTAAAGTACGGTCCAGGCGTTACGGAGTCACGCAACACCAGGGTGCCCGTAAACGGTGGAATGGGTTCTACGTCTTCGTCATTAGCCAGACGAATCGCCTGATCGATTGCCGTGGTTATCATGGTATCGATTGGCAGATAGACGGTGGAGAGTCCTGGCTCCAGCCATTTCGCGCTGGGCGCATCATCAAAACCGAACAGCGAAACATCCTCGGGGATCTTTAGTCCAGCCTGATGTAATGCTTTCGATGCACCTAACGCCATGTCATCGTTACAGGCGAACAGTGCGCTGAATTTCACCCCTTCATCCAACAATTCACGACAGGCTTCATAGCCCCTGGTCATCGTTGAATCGCCGTATTTGACCTTGGTGGGTTCCCAGGGAATACCATTTTTTTCCAGCGCCTTACGATATCCCATCAACCGGGATTTACCGGTTGGCGTATGGCCGGGGACGGTGATGCAGGCAATATCACGATGTCCTTGCGAGATGAGGTAATCGACTGCCTGAAACGCCGCGTCTTCCTGTTCAAAGAAAATCGCACGGTCGCGGGCCTGGCTGACGTCGCGGTTAATGACCAGCAATGGCATATCAATGCGGGTCATCAACGACATAATCGCTTTTTCGCTCATGTAGCGGGTGTAGAGAATAATGGCGTCGCACTGTCGGTCGGCCAACATTTGAACGGCTTCCTGCTCACGCTCTGGTGTATCATGGCCGTCGGTGACAATCAGCTGTTTGCCGTGAGATTCCGTCTGGCGCGATGCCTGTTGCAGCAAACGACCAAAGTAGAATCCATCAAATGTAGACACCACCAAACCAATGCTGTTGCTGGTGCGGTTTGCCAGTGAGCGGGCTAAAAAATTAGGCCGATAATCTAACGCCTGCATGGCTTTGAAGACTTTCTGGCGCGTGCTTTCTTTAACCTGCCCCGTACCATTAAGTACGCGTGAAACGGTCGCTTTCGATACGCCAGCATGTCGTGAAACGTCTAACATCGTTGTCATGACGCAATCCTGATTAATCGTTTGACGAAGAATTTCCCGGCTCTGTCAGCGCTGAAACGGAATGCCGACGTACCAGCGTTGGGTTAAAGACGTGAGTGATTTCCGGGACCGGACGTTTTTCGGCCAGCGCCAGCGCCAGCTCGGCGGCCTGGGTTGCCATCGTCACGATAGGGTAGCGTACCGTCGTCAGCCGTGGGCGCACGTAGCGTGAAACCAATACATCATCAAAACCAATCAGCGAGATTTCGCCCGGTACATCAATGCCATTATCGTTTAACACACCCATAGCGCCCGCCGCCATTGAGTCGTTATAGCAGGCGATAGCCGTGAAGTTTTTGCCGCGACCAAGCAGCTCAGTCATTGCCTGCTCGCCGCCGCTCTCATCGGGCTCGCCAAACGTGACCAGTCGATCGTTTACCGGAATATTGCTTTCCGCCAGCGCGTCGTAATAGCCTTGCAAACGATCTTCCGCATCTGAAATGCTGTGGTTGGAACACAGATAACCGATGCGCGTATGGCCCTGTTGAATAAGATGACGGGTTGCCAGCCAGGCACCGTAACGATCGTCCAGCGCAACGCAGCGTTGTTCGAATCCCGGTAAGATTCGGTTGATCAGTACCATACCGGGGATCTGTTTCATCAATGATGCCAGTTCGGCATCCGGGATAATTTTAGCGTGAACCACGAGGGCTGCGCAGCGGTGGCGAATAAGCTGCTCAATCGCCTGACGTTCCTTTTGTTCGTTATGGTAGCCGTTGCCAATCAGTAAAAAATTACCTGTGTTATAGGCCACCTGCTCGACAGCTTTAACCATTGCCCCAAAGAATGGATCGGACACATCACCTACTACCAGACCGACGGTTTCAGTAGATTGTTGTGCCAGCGCACGCGCGTTGGCGTTGGGGTGGTAGCTGAGTGATTCCATTGCACTCATTACAGCCAGACGCGATGCTTCGCTGGCTTTGGGGGAGTCATTGATCACTCGAGAAACGGTGGCGACTGATACACCAGCTAGTCGGGCTACATCCTTTATGGTCGCCATGATAGTACCTGTTGTGGGTAAACGCTTACATCCCGTCAGTGTTACGGAAAACGGCTGTCTGTTCAAGCAGATTGCCCGTCAGGACGTCGCAAATGTGAGCGGACACGAGCGAAGTAAGACAGAAAATTGAAAATGAAAATCTTTGCTTACACTTTGCGATGTGCTGTTGCGATTGTTCGCTGGTGAGGGGAGAGAGCGGATTGATAAAGTTGAGATCCCAGAGGTATTGATAGGTGAAATCAACTTTCGGGTTGATCACAAGATTTACACCAGCCTGCGCAGATGCGCAGGTTTTTTTTTGCGTTCAGCGTATCTGTAACAGTAACCGATAATTTACACAACTCGTTGCACTTGGGTTCATTCCTTTGCGTTTTCCAACTGGCGGAACGGCGCGGTGACGACCACAATCAAGATCCCAGAGGTATTGATTGGTGAGATTATTCGGTACGCACTTCGTACCTGTCTCTTGCACCGACCTGCGCGGATGCGCAGGTTTTTTTTCGGACTCTATTTACCCGTTACCTGTCGCGCCCATTCCCCAACTCGTATACTCTCCCATCATTGATGTTTATATAATTAATGGCACAGGGAGTTGAGATGCTATTTGGCTTTTTTCGTAAGCTGTTTCGCGTACTTTTTCGTGTTCGCGTCACGGGCGATGTCAGCGTGCTACGGGGAGAACGTGTCTTAATCACGCCTAACCATGTCTCATTTATCGATGGTATCCTGCTGGCGCTCTTTTTACCGATTCGCCCTGTGTTTGCCGTTTATACTTCTATTAGTCAGCAATGGTATATGCGCTGGCTCACTCCACTGATTGATTTCGTACCGTTAGACCCAACCAAACCGATGTCGATTAAACATCTGGTACGCCTGGTTGAACAGGGCCGTCCGGTGGTTATCTTCCCGGAAGGGCGTATTTCGACCAGCGGTTCACTGATGAAAATCTACGACGGTGCCGGGTTTGTTGCCGCAAAATCAAAGGCGACGGTGGTGCCTGTGCGTATTGAAGGCGCGGAACTGACCCATTTCAGCCGTCTGAAAGGTCTGGTTAAACAGCGATTCTTCCCGCAAATCAGCATCCATATCCTACCGCCAACGTCATTGCCGATGCCGGAAGCGCCGCGCGCGCGCGATCGTCGCAAAATGGCCGGTGAAATGCTGCATCAGATTATGATGGAAGCGCGTATGGCCGTCCGCCCGCGTGAAACGTTATACGAGTCTCTGCTGGCGGCAAAATACCGGTTTGGCGCAGGCAAAAACTGCATTGAAGATATTAATTTCACGCCGGACAGCTATCGCAAACTGCTGACGAAAACGCTGTTTGTCGCACGTATTCTGGAAAAATACAGCGCCGAGGGGGAAAGAATCGGCCTGATGCTGCCAAATGCGGGTATCAGCGCGGCGGTTATTTTTGGTGCTATTGCGCGTCGACGTATCCCGGCCATGATGAACTACACCGCGGGTGTGAAGGGGTTAACCAGCGCCATTACTGCGTCGGAAATCAAAACCATTTTTACCTCCCGGCAGTTTCTCGATAAAGGCAAGCTCTGGCATTTGCCGGAACAACTTACTCAAGTGCGCTGGGTGTACCTGGAAGACCTGAAGGCCGATGTGACCTTTGGCGATAAGCTGTGGATTTTTTCACATCTGCTGGCTCCGCACCTGGCACAGGTGAAACAGCAGCCGGAAGAGGCCGCGGTGATCCTCTTTACCTCGGGATCAGAAGGCCACCCGAAAGGTGTCGTACACAGCCATAAGAGCCTTCTGGCGAACGTCGAGCAGATTAAGACGATTGCCGATTTCACCGCCGACGATCGCTTTATGTCAGCATTGCCGCTATTTCACTCCTTTGGCCTGACGGTAGGGTTATTTACGCCGTTGCTGACCGGTGCTGAAGTGTTTTTGTACCCCAGTCCGCTGCATTACCGCGTCGTTCCTGAGCTGGTATATGACCGTAACTGCACCGTGTTGTTTGGTACCTCAACGTTCCTTGGCAATTATGCGCGGTTTGCTCATCCCTATGATTTCCACCGTCTGCGCTATGTTGTTGCCGGGGCCGAAAAGCTGCAGGACAGCACGAAGCAGTTGTGGCAGGAGAAATTCGGTCTCCGCGTTCTTGAAGGCTATGGGGTGACGGAGTGCGCGCCTGT
The DNA here is from genome assembly GCF_028069815.1 of Citrobacter sp. Awk 2. Lineage (NCBI taxonomy): Bacteria > Pseudomonadati > Pseudomonadota > Gammaproteobacteria > Enterobacterales > Enterobacteriaceae > Citrobacter > Citrobacter sp. Awk 2. The sequence continues at coordinate 27,227 of NZ_JANEWL010000036.1, read as the reverse complement.
GGTGTCGATTAACGTACCAATGGCGGCGAAATCGGGAACGGTAGGGCGCATTCTGCCTGGTATGGATGCCCGACTGTTGGCGGTTCCTGGTATTGAAGATGGCGGGCGTTTACAGCTGAAAGGCCCTAATATTATGAGCGGCTATCTGCGCGTCGAAAAGCCGGGTGTACTGGAAGTCCCAACCGCAGAAAATGCCCAGGGCCAGATAGAACACGGCTGGTACGATACCGGTGATGTCGTGCGCTTTGATGAAAATGGCTTTGTACAGATTCAGGGGCGCGCCAAGCGCTTTGCCAAAATCGCCGGTGAGATGGTGTCACTGGAAATGGTTGAACAACTGGCGCTGGCGGTATCTGCTGACAAAATGCATGCCACGGCTATCAAGAGCGATGCCAGTAAAGGGGAAGTGCTGGTGCTGTTTACTACAGACGGCGAGCTGACCCGTGAAAAATTACTCCAGTATGCGCGCATCCACGGCATTCCAGAGCTTGCCGTACCGCGTGATATCCGCCACCTGAAACAACTCCCTCTGCTCGGCAGCGGTAAGCCAGATTTTGTCACACTGAAAAGCTGGGTTGATGAACCGGAAAAACAACATGCGTGAGTCAGTACACACTAGCACTTCAATCTGGTCCAAAGGGATGATGTCCGTTATCGCCGCGCAGTTTTTGTCAGCGTTTGGCGATAACGCGTTGTTGTTTGCTACCCTGGCTTTACTCAAGGCGCAGTTCTACCCGGACTGGAGCCAGCCAATTCTGCAAATGGTGTTTGTGGGTGCTTACATTCTGTTTGCTCCTTTTGTCGGGCAGGTCGCGGATAGCTTTGCGAAAGGCAGAGTGATGATGTTCGCCAACGGTCTCAAGCTGCTGGGGGCGGCGAGTATCTGTTTCGGCTTTAACCCGTTTCTGGGGTATACGCTGGTGGGTATTGGCGCAGCGGCGTATTCTCCGGCCAAGTATGGCATCCTGGGTGAGCTGACGACCGGCGACAAGCTGGTGAAAGCCAACGGTCTGATGGAAGCTTCCACCATTGCCGCTATCTTGCTGGGTTCTGTTGCTGGCGGTGTGCTGGCCGATTGGCATGTCATTGCTGCGCTTTCCGCCTGCGCCCTGGCTTATGCTGGTGCTGTGGTGGCTAACCTGTTTATCCCGAAACTGGCCGCGGCTCGCCCCGGTCAGTCGTGGCATTTGGGGAAAATGACGCGCAGTTTCTTCTGTGCCGCCTCTTCGCTGTGGCGTAACGGCGAAACACGTTTCTCGTTGGTCGGAACCAGCCTGTTTTGGGGCGCGGGCGTCACACTGCGTTTTCTTCTGGTGTTGTGGGTGCCGGTGGCGTTGGGCATTACCGATAACGCCACACCGACCTATCTTAACGCTATGGTGGCTATCGGGATTGTTGTGGGTGCCGGTGCGGCAGCAAAACTGGTGACGCTGGAAACGGTGTCGCGTTGCATGCCTGCGGGGATCCTGATCGGCGTGGTAGTCCTGATTTTCTCGCTCCAGCATGCGCTGTTGCCAGCTTATGCCTTACTGATGCTTATCGGCGTGTTGGGCGGTTTTTTTGTGGTGCCGTTGAATGCGTTGCTGCAGGAGCGGGGCAAGAAAAGCGTCGGTGCGGGTAATGCGATAGCGGTGCAAAACCTCGGTGAAAACAGCGCGATGTTGCTGATGCTCGGTATCTACTCACTGGCGGTGTTGGTGGGGATCCCGGCTGTTGCGATTGGTATTGGATTTGGTGCGCTGTTTGCGCTGGCGATTGCGGCGCTGTGGATCTGGCAGCGCCGCCATTAGTCTGTTGTATGCTGTTGCCGGATGGCGGCGTTGCCTTATCCGGCCTACAGGACGCTCACTTTGTAGGCCTGATAAGCGTAGCGCCATCAGGCGCTAATCGTCGCGGTGCGAGATAAGTATGCTATGAATGTGCCGGATGGCGGCGTTACCGTATACGGCCTACAGGATGCTCACTTTGTAGGCCTGATAAACGCAGCGCCATCAGGTACTAAAAATTACGGTGCAGGATAGGTATACACCTGATGCACCGCTTCAATCTCCGCCAGTACTTCTTCACTCAACTGCAGATACAGGCTTTCAACGTTGGTTTTTAGCTGCTCCATCGTCGTTGCGCCCAGCAGTGTGCTGGCGACAAACGGCTGACGACGAACAAAGGCCAGCGCCATCTGCGCAGGATCGAGGTTATGGCGTTTGGCGATATCCACATAGGCAGCTACCGCTTTTTGCGTTTGCTCGCTGCTGTAGCGCGTAAAACGGCTAAACAGCGTATTGCGCGCGCCGGCAGGTTTCGCACCGTTCAGGTATTTGCCGGTTAAGGTGCCAAAACCAAGACATGAGTAGGCCAGGAGTTCAACGCCTTCATACTGGCTCACTTCGGCCAGTCCAACTTCAAAGCTGCGGTTTAGCAGGCTGTACGGGTTCTGGATAGTGGCGATACGCGGCAGGTCATGTTTGTCTGCCAGGTGCAGGTAACGCATTACGCCAAACGCCGTTTCGTTAGAAACACCGATGTAACGAATCTTACCTGCACGCTGAAACTCTGCCAACGCGTCCAGCGTATCCAGCAGGGAAACGACCGGCGCGGAGTCCGTCCAGCTATATCCCAGCTTACCAAAGCAGTTTGTCGGACGCTGCGGCCAGTGGACCTGATAGAGATCGAGATAATCGGTCTGCAGTCTTTTCAGACTGTCGTGCAGTGCCTCACGGATATTTTTACGATCCAGCGCCTGATTCGGTCGAATACCGCTGTCATTGTTACGTGCCGGGCCGCTGACTTTAGAGGCAACGATCAGTTTTTCGCGGCTGCCGTGTTTGGCAAGCCAGTTGCCCACATAAGTTTCGGTGAGTCCCTGGGTTTCAGGGCGAGGCGGTACCGGATACATCTCGGCAACGTCGATTAAGTTTATGCCTTGTGCAACGGCATAGTCGAGCTGTGCATGTGCGTCGGCTTCGCTGTTTTGTTCACCAAACGTCATTGTGCCCAGCCCCAGTGTACTGACTTCCAGCGAGCTGTGGGGTATACGGTGATATTGCATAGCCGTTTCCTTTTTATAATCACGACATAAGGATTATAAAAATGGCTGAGGGAAGGGAAAAAGGGAAGCAAAATTGTTAAGGCCAGCAGCGTGGCTGACCTTAACCATCAACGCTCAATGATTTGAGAGACTTCGTCGCGGTTAATTTGCATCGCATTGCCTTGCTGATCATGGTAACTCACCAGACCGGTATCATCGTCAATTTCTGGTTTACCATCGGTCAGGATCATTCGACCATCTTTTGTTGCCATCACATAATCACTGCTGCATCCGGAAACGGCAAAAGCCAGCCCGACGGCGGAAATTAAAACTGCCCATTTTTTCATCTGCTTATCCTCACATGGCCTGTGTCTGACACTAGTTTAGTAATAACGCGAAGTTGGGCAGGGCGAAAGCAGTAAAATCTTAATCTGTGAGAGAGGGAAGGTGCGCGGGGAGTATTCGCTCCCCATGCGGGGAGCGATAGTATTTGTCAGAGCGGATTTTTTTTATTGCGCCACAGGTTCAGAGTCTCTACAGCGATAGAGAAGAACATAGCGAAGTAAATGTATCCTTTCGGCACATGGACATCGAAGCTTTCCAGGATTAGCGTGAAGCCAACCAGTATCAGGAAAGAGAGTGCCAGCATTTTTACCGAAGGGTGACGATCAACAAACTCACCGATTGGGCGGGCTGCAAACATCATTACACCCACGGCAATCACGACGGCTGCCATCATAATAAACAGATGATCGGACAAGCCTACTGCGGTGATTACTGAGTCCAGACTGAAGATAATATCCAACAGCATGATCTGCACAATCGCGCCGAGGAAAGAAGAGACGCGGGTTTTCAGCCCTTCCTCTTCGCCCTCAATGGACTCGTGGATCTCTTTACTCGCTTTCCAAATCAGGAACAATCCGCCGAGCAGAAGGATCAGATCGCGCGCTGAAATCGCCTCGCCAAACAGCTCGAATAACGGGTTAGTGAGCCGCGTTACCCATGCGATGGATGCCAGCAGCGCCAGGCGCATCACCATCGCCGCCGCCAGCCCGATTCGTCGGGCATGATTGCGTTGTGCTGTTGGGAGTTTTGCTACAACCAGAGAAAGGAAAATAATATTGTCGATCCCGAGAACGATCTCCAGCAGCGTCAGCGTACCGAGCGCCAGCCAGGCGTTAGGATCGGTTATCCATGCAAATAACATCGAACAAAGTCCTGCCAAAAAAAAGAAGCGGTAATTATAGGCGCGTAACGCGACGGGCGAAAGGTTAGGGTGTGTTATTGCGGCTGGAATAGAAAATGCCGTTCCAGCAGTGCGCGCGTAAAGTTCTTCTTCAGGTAAAATCCGCGTGGCAGAGTCAGGATCGGTTCACCATGGGCACCGATAGCCTCGGTAAGCGCCCGGGCGTTGGCGGCTTTTGGGCGTAGTTGTAAAACTTCACCATGACGGGCGGTGATACGTTCGACGTGCCCTAACACAATCATGTCCATTAACTCTTCCCAGTCCAGACGTAACTGTCGATCTTCCTCTTCATTCGGACTCCACAACAGCGGGGAGCCAACGCGACGTTCAGCCACAGGGATGCTGCGTTCACCTTCTACGGGTATCCACAATACGCGTTTAAGCTTGTGTCGAACATGGCTGGTTTCCCAGGTCACGCCGGTATTGCCGGTTAACGGTGCCACGCAGACAAAGGTCGTTTCCAACGGTCTGCCAAGGCTATCCACAGGGATCGTTTTTAACTCCACGCCCAGCGCGGCAAAATCCTGCTCCGGTTTACTGCCCGCACTGGCTCCAAGCCAAATTTCCAGCAGCACGCCAATCCAGCCTTTGTCCCGCTTCAGATCCTTTGGCGCGACGAGTCCTGCCATCGCCGCCAGTTCTCCCAGCGTGTAGCCCGAAAGTTGCCGTGCCTGGTGCAGCAACTGGGCTTCGGATTCAGGAGGCGAAAGCAATGGATGGAGTTCTGGCATCAGGTTTACCCTTGGGTTAAAAAATGAGCAATGATTTTATACCGTGTGGACAGAGTTTATCTTTTTCCACATGCTTTATCCAATTGCATGATTTATAGTGGTTTTTATATTTTTATGTAAAGTGTTGCGCAACAGAAAACGGGGTTTTCCAATTCTGGTCACTGACAATGAACAGGATCTTACACCATGTTATCCACAGAAAGATGGGATAACTGTGAAAAACCCCCACTACTGTTTCAATTTACAGCCTTGACGTGCGACGAAAATCGAATTTTCACACAAATTGTGCCTAACTTATTGGCATAATCTGTGGATAAAACCAACGCTGGTCGATCTTTCATCAGCTCGAAGATCGTATGCGTGATGCACATCACATTTCTGCATGTTTAGCTACAGTTGTTGCTTTTAACTTAATGAATATATAAGACTATTTTTGTTATGTGACGGATGTCTTATTCAGACTGTTCCGGGTTTTCCCATAGTAATTCCGTACTTCTTCACAACTATATCCACAGAAAAGGTGAATAAAATCGCCTATGTAGCGTATCTTCTGTTTATAACTTGGCCCTTTGCTGTGAGTTATTCAATTGTTATTAGAATATCGCGCCCTTAACAGAGTGGTTTACCGCCCCTCTGGAGTGTGAAACAATCGTTTGTATATAAGGTTTATGTTGAGGTAGTCCGGTGATTGATGACGATGGCTACCGCCCGAATGTAGGGATAGTAATTTGTAACCGCCAGGGGCAGGTCATGTGGGCCCGGCGATTTGGTCAGCACTCCTGGCAATTCCCGCAAGGCGGGATAAATGCAGGAGAGACAGCAGAGCAGGCGATGTACCGGGAACTCTTTGAAGAAGTCGGTCTGAGTCGTAAAGATGTACGGATCCTTGCTTCTACTCGTAACTGGTTGCGTTACAAGTTACCGAAACGTTTGGTGCGTTGGGACACAAAGCCGGTTTGTATCGGCCAGAAACAAAAATGGTTTCTTCTGCAGTTGGTCAGCAGCGATGCTGAAATCAATATGCAAACCAGCAGTACACCTGAGTTCGACGGCTGGCGCTGGGTGAGTTACTGGTATCCGGTTCGACAGGTGGTGTCATTTAAACGCGATGTCTATCGCAGGGTGATGAAAGAATTCGCAAGTGTTGTGATGGCGCTTCAGGAGAGCACTCCTAAGCCGCAAAGCGCACCTGCGTACAGACGTAAAAGAGGTTAAGCTACGCAAATTATGCTCACCCGCCTGCGCGAAATAGTCGAAAAGGTGGCCAGTGCCCCACGTCTCAATGAGGCGTTGAATATTCTGGTTACTGACATCTGTCTTGCGATGGATACAGAGGTCTGCTCGGTCTACCTGGCCGATCACGACCGACGCTGTTATTACCTGATGGCGACCCGAGGACTTAAAAAACCACGCGGTCGCACTGTTGCACTGGCGTTTGATGAAGGGATCGTTGGCCTGGTTGGCAGGCTGGCGGAACCTATCAACCTCGCCGATGCGCAAAAACACCCCAGCTTTAAATATATTCCTTCGGTGAAAGAGGAACGTTTTCGTGCGTTCTTAGGCGTACCGATCATCCAGCGGCGCCAGTTATTAGGCGTCCTGGTGGTACAGCAACGTGAGTTGCGCCAGTACGACGAAAGCGAAGAATCTTTTCTGGTTACGCTTGCCACACAGATGGCCGCTATTCTGTCTCAGTCGCAGTTAACCGCGCTATTTGGGCAATACCGGCAAACGCGTATCCGCGCGTTGCCTGCCGCACCCGGTGTGGCGATCGCTGAAGGCTGGCAGGATGCCACGCTGCCGCTGATGGAGCAGGTGTATCAGGCTTCAACGTTGGATCCGGTGCTTGAGCGTGAACGTCTGACTGGCGCACTGGAAGAAGCCGCGAATGAATTTCGCCGCTACAGTAAGCGTTTTGCTGCCGGGGCACAGAAAGAGACAGCGGCAATTTTTGATCTCTATTCACACCTGCTCTCCGATACCCGTCTGCGCCGCGAGTTGTTTGCAGAAGTGGATAACGGCTCGGTGGCCGAGTGGGCGGTTAAGACGATCATTGAGAAGTTTGCCGAACAGTTTGCCGCGCTAAGCGATAACTATCTTAAAGAACGCGCCGGGGATTTGCGCGCGTTGGGACAGCGTCTGCTGTTCCATCTTGATGACTCGATCCAAGGACCGAACGCCTGGCCGGAACGTTTCGTGCTGGTGGCGGATGAGCTGTCTGCCACTACGCTGGCGGAACTTCCCCAGGACCGGTTGGTAGGGGTTGTCGTCAGGGATGGTGCCGCCAACTCTCACGCGGCGATTATGGTTCGTGCGCTGGGGATCCCGACCGTAATGGGGGCTGATATCCAGCCGTCTGTGTTGCACCGCCGCACGTTGGTGGTGGACGGTTATCGTGGCGAACTGTTGGTTGATCCGGAGCCGGTATTAATCCAGGAATATCAGCGTCTCATTAGTGAAGAGATCGAACTGAGCCGCCTGGCGGAAGATGATGTTAATCAACCGGCGCAGTTGAAAAGCGGCGAGCGCGTGAAGGTGATGCTCAACGCGGGGCTAAGCCCGGAACATGAAGAGAAGTTAGGTAGCCGAATTGACGGTATCGGGCTGTATCGTACTGAAATCCCGTTCATGCTGCAAAGCGGCTTTCCATCTGAAGAAGAGCAAGTTGCGCAGTATCAGGGCATGCTGCAGATGTTTAACGATAAGCCCGTAACTCTGCGTACGCTGGATGTCGGGGCCGATAAACAACTGCCGTACATGCCCATCAGCGAAGAGAATCCATGCCTTGGCTGGCGGGGTATCCGCATAACGCTCGATCAACCGGAGATCTTTTTGATCCAGGTTCGCGCCATGCTGCGTGCGAATGCGGCAACCGGAAACCTGAGCATTTTACTGCCGATGGTGACCAGTATTGATGAAGTGGATGAAGCGCGACGCCTGATAGAACGTGCCGGACGCGAAGTGGAAGAGATGATCGGCTACGAGATCCCAAAACCACGCATTGGCATCATGCTGGAAGTCCCGTCGATGGTGTTTATGTTGCCGCATTTGGCAAACAGGATCGATTTTATCTCGGTCGGGACCAACGACCTGACCCAGTATATTTTGGCTGTCGATCGGAACAACACGCGCGTTGCCAGCATTTATGACAGCCTGCATCCGGGGATGTTACGTGCGCTGGCGATGATTGCGCAGGAAGCGGAGAAAAGCGGCATCGATTTGCGATTGTGTGGTGAAATGGCGGGCGACCCGATGTGTGTCACCATCCTTATTGGGCTTGGTTTCCGTCATTTATCGATGAACGGGCGTTCTGTAGCACGTGTGAAATACCTGCTGCGCCATATCGATTTTGACGAAGCGCAAACGCTGGCGCAGCGCAGCCTGGAAGCGCAACTGGCGACGGAAGTACGTCATCAGGTGGCGGCCTTTATGGAGCGCCGTGGCATGGGGGGATTGATTCGCGGAGGATTGTAGGCCTGATAAGCGTAGCGCCATCAGGCAATACGGGGGGTAAAGATTACCTATACAGATCTTTTACATCTTCCCGGCATCCGCTGCGATCCCCTTGTGCTATCATTCGCACCTTTGGAGCGCCTGCATTATGCAGGCGCGCTTATCAATTGCTGTCTGACTTCAGCGAAATAACAAGAACTTGTGGTGACAGATGACCAGTAGCTATCTGCATTTTCCGGATTTCGATCCGGTCATTTTCTCAATTGGACCCGTCGCGCTTCACTGGTACGGCATGATGTACCTGGTGGGGTTTATTTTCGCGATGTGGCTGGCAACGCGCCGGGCTAATCGTCCAGGCAGTGGCTGGACCAAAAACGAAGTAGAAAACTTACTTTATGCAGGCTTCCTCGGGGTCTTCCTCGGCGGGCGTATTGGCTACGTGCTGTTCTATAACTTCCCGCTGTTCCTTGATAATCCGCTGTATCTGTTCCGCGTCTGGGATGGGGGCATGTCCTTCCATGGCGGGCTTATCGGGGTGATCCTGGTGATGATTATCTTCGCCAAACGCACCAAGCGTACATTCTTCCAGGTTTCTGATTTTATTGCTCCACTGATTCCGTTTGGTTTGGGCGCAGGTCGTCTGGGTAACTTTATTAACGGTGAACTGTGGGGACGCGTCGACCCGAACTTCAAGTATGCCATGTTGTTCCCTGGCTCCCGTACTGAAGATATTTTATTGCTGCAAACCAACCCACAGTGGCAGTCTATTTTTGACACATACGGTTCTTTGCCTCGCCATGCCTCACAGCTTTATGAGATGGCGCTGGAAGGGGTTGTGCTGTTTATCATTCTTAACCTGTTTATTCGCAAACCTCGTCCGATGGGCTCGGTTTCCGGTCTGTTCCTGATTGGCTATGGCGCATTTCGTATTATCGTCGAATTCTTCCGCCAGCCGGATGCACAGTTTACCGGCACATGGGTCCAGTACATCAGCATGGGGCAGATCCTGTCTATCCCGATGATTGTCGCAGGTATTATTATGATGGTTTGGGCGTATCGTCGCAGCCCGCAGCAACACGTTTCCTGAGGAACCATGAAACAGTATTTAGAACTGATGCAAAAAGTGCTGGATGAAGGCACACAGAAAAACGACCGCACCGGAACCGGAACGCTTTCCATTTTTGGTCATCAGATGCGTTTTAATCTGCAGGAAGGGTTTCCGCTGGTTACGACTAAACGCTGCCATTTACGCTCGATTATCCATGAACTGTTGTGGTTTTTGCAGGGCGACACCAACGTTGCCTACCTGCATGAAAACAATGTCTCAATCTGGGATGAATGGGCTGATGAGAACGGTAATTTAGGTCCGGTGTACGGCAAACAGTGGCGTGCATGGCCAACACCGGATGGCCGCCATATTGACCAGATCACGACGGTGCTGAACCAGTTGAAAAACGACCCGGATTCCCGTCGTATTATCGTTTCCGCGTGGAACGTAGGCGAACTGGATAAGATGGCGTTGGCGCCGTGTCATGCGTTTTTCCAGTTCTACGTGGCGGATGGCAAACTCTCTTGCCAGCTGTATCAGCGTTCATGCGATGTGTTCCTCGGCTTGCCGTTTAACATTGCCAGCTACGCCTTACTGGTTCACATGATGGCGCAGCAGTGCGATCTTGAAGTCGGTGATTTTGTCTGGACAGGCGGCGACACGCACCTGTACAGCAACCATATGGATCAGACACATCTGCAGCTTAGCCGTGAGCCACGCGCGTTGCCGAAGTTGGTTATCAAACGTAAACCCGATTCAATTTTCGACTATCGTTTCGACGACTTCGAAATTGAGGGTTACGATCCGCACCCAGGCATTAAAGCACCGGTCGCTATCTGATCGGGGTTAATCCTGTCACAACCGGCGCCTTACGCGTCGGTTTTTTTTTACCTTACATTCCATTCTGCGGCGCTGATTCCTGAAGTTTTGCAACGTGATGCAATGCGATAAATATTCTCCGTAGCTTGCCGAAGAAGCTGAATTTCCCCCTCGTTATTAATTTCTCTCACGCCATACTGGCGGCATGAAAAAACAACAAGGCTACACGCTTCTCGAAACCCTGATTGCAATACTGATTGTCGCGGCGCTTGGCGCATCGGGGTTGTACGGTTGGCAGCGCTGGCAACAACAGCAGCGGTTATGGCAAACAGCCAGCCAGGTGCGGGATTACCTGCTGCAATTGCGTGAAGATGCAAACTGGCGCAATCGTGATCACGTCATCAACGTGCTCCGCGAAGGGGGGGCATGGTGTCTGGCAAGCTCAGCGACGTCACAAACTTCGTGTCAGCCTGTTTCACCGTTGATATTTACGCCACTCTGGGCTGATGTCGAGATGGCAGAGATAACGCCGTCACTGGCTTTTTTCGGCCTACGTAATACAGCATGGGCCGGGCATATCTATCTGAAGAATGCTGCAGGTGAATGGCGTGTGGTGGTGTCTGGTTGGGGACGAATCAGGCTTTGCGAACGCGGTGAGGCGGATCAATGTCGGTAAGTGAACGTGGCTTTTCACTGTTTGAGGTGCTTATCGCTATGGTGATAAGCAGCATTTTACTCCTCAGTGCTGCGCGATTTTTACCTGCGCTGCAGCGAGAGATTTTGCATAACTCTCGTCAGCTAGTGCTTGAAGATGAGCTTTGGCAGCGGATCTATACCGTGGCGAAGCATCTCCAGCGGGCTGGCTATTGTCGGGGAAACTGTATCGGAGAAGGGCTGATGATATCAGCCGCGGGAGACTGTGTCATTGCACGCTGGGATGCCAACAGCAACGGTGTCTGGGAAGATACTCCGGCAAAGGAGGCCGATGTCGTTGGGTTTCGTGTTCAAGATAAGGTGCTGGAAACCTTGCGTGGTGCAACAACCTGCGTGGGAAAAGGTTGGGAGAAAATGACCGATCCGGATTCTATTCAGATTGAGGTATTTCAGGTGGATCGCCTGAATATCAGCGGATTTGCGCCAGTGCTTTCGTTGCACCTGCGCGGGAGAAGTAACGCCGAGCCTCAAAAGGTGATTGAGGCATTTTATGACGTCACAGGATTCAATCTGTGAACCGTGAGCGAGGTGTTTCATCGCTTGCAATGGTGCTTTTACTCCTGGTACTCGGCAGTCTGTTGCTGCAAGGCGTGAGCCGACAGGAGGCGAGTTTTGCGTCGCGGGTGGCAACGGAAAGCCAGTCGCTACAACATCAGGCAGTGGTGCAATCCGCCATGGAATGGGCACGTATGCAGCCCTGGAGTTTGCAGATGGCAACGCAGTGTCGACGCTATACCACGCAGGGGGCGACAGTCTGCCTGCGTGTGCTCGACGACGATCTTGTGCTGCTTATTGCGCAATATGAAGGTATATCGTTATGGCGTCAGGGGATGATTATCGAGGGTACTATCGAATTCTCAGCGCATGGCTGGAGCGATTTCTGCCCGTTAAAGGTGCTGGTGCTATGTCTGATACCCTGAACAGACAGCGTGGTTTTAGCCTGCCGGAAGTGATGTTGGCAATGGTGCTGATGATTATGATCGTGACCGCGCTTTCGGGATATCAGCGGGCGCTGATGAAGAGCTTTTTAGTCAGAAGCCAGTATCAACAATTGTGGCATCACGCCTGGCAGCAAACACAGTTGCATGTGTTTTCACCACCTTTAAACTGGCAAATTAACCGAATGCAGACAACGGTAGCGGGATGTGTCAGCATCAATGTTAAAATTACTTCCCCTATGGGCAGGCAGGGTCAGATGACACGACTGCACTGCCCAAATCGTCAGTAGTCAGGAGTCGCTATGTTAAGGGTCTACCACTCCAATCGTCTGGATGTGCTGGAAGCGTTGATGGAATATATCGTTGAGCGCGAGCGGCTGGACGACCCCTTTGAGCCCGAGATGATCCTGGTTCAAAGCACCGGTATGGCGCAGTGGTTGCAAATGACTCTGGCACAGAAGTTTGGTATTGCCGCTAACATTGATTTCCCGCTGCCAGCGAGTTTTATCTGGGATATGTTTGTGCGCGTATTGCCGGATATCCCAAAAGAAAGCGCATTCAGCAAACAGAGCATGAGCTGGAAGCTGATGACGCTGCTCCCCCAATTGCTGAATAACGATGAGTTCGCACTGTTACGCCACTATCTCACCGACGACACAGACAAACGTAAGCTGTTTCAGCTTTCATCACGCGCCGCGGATTTGTTCGACCAGTATTTAGTCTACCGTCCTGAATGGCTGACGCAGTGGGAGGCGGGGCAGCAGGTGGAAGGATTAGGGGATGCTCAGGCCTGGCAAGCGCCATTGTGGAAAGCACTGGTGGAATACACGGCTGAACTGGGACAGCCACGCTGGCATCGTGCCAATTTATATCAGCGGTTTATTCAGACCCTGGAAAGTACGTCTGACTGCCCACAAGGCTTGCCCCCGCGCGTCTTTATCTGTGGTATCTCCGCGCTACCGCCCGTGTATCTGCAGGCATTACAAGCGCTGGGTAAGCACATTGATATTCATCTGCTTTTTACCAATCCCTGTCGTTACTACTGGGGAGATATTAAAGACCCCGCTTATCTGGCTAAACTGTTGGCGCGTCAGCGTCGGCATAGCTTTGAAGAACGACATTTACCGCTGTTTCGCGATAGTCAGAATGCTGAAGGACTGTTTAACAGCGATGGTGAGCAGGATGTGGGGAATCCGATGTTGGCCTCATGGGGAAAACTCGGACGTGACTACATATATCTGCTTTCGGAACTGGAAAACAGCCAGGAGCTGGATGCGTTTGTCGATATCATCCCTGATAACCTTTTGCATAATATTCAGTCAGATATTCTTGAGCTGGACAGTCGGGCTGTGGCGGGAGTCAGTCTGGAGGAGTATTCACGTAGCGACAATAAACGGTTGCTTGAGCCGAATGATACTAGTGTGACGTTCCATGTCTGTCATAGCCCACAACGCGAAGTGGAAATACTCCACGACCGGTTGCTGGCAATGCTGGAAGCGGACCCAACGCTGACGCCGCGCGACATCATCGTGATGGTGGCGGATATCGACAGCTACAGTCCATTTATTCAGGCTGTCTTTGGCAGTGCACCGGCCGACCGTTACCTGCCGTATGCTATTTCCGATCGCCGGGCGCGTCAGTCTCATCCCGTGTTACAGGCGTTCATTAGCCTGCTTTCGCTACCGGATAGCCGCTTTGTCTCGGAGGATGTGCTGGCATTACTGGATGTGCCTGTGCTGGCTGCGCGTTTCAACATCAATGAAGAAGGGCTGCGCTATCTTCGTTTGTGGGTCAATGAGTCTGGAATTCGCTGGGGCATTGACGACGACAACGTGCGCGAACTCGCGCTTCCCCCAACTGGCCAGCATACCTGGCAATTTGGTTTAACACGTATGCTGCTGGGCTATGCGATGGAAAGCGCACAAGGTGAGTGGCAGTCGGTATTGCCCTATGATGAGTCCAGTGGTTTGATTGCCGAGTTAGTCGGGCATTTGGCCTCGCTGCTGATGCAGCTTAATCTCTGGCGCCGGGAGCTGTCAGTAGAGCGTCCGTTGGCGGCGTGGCTGCCTGTTTGTCGCGAAATGCTGAATGATTTCTTCCTGCCGGATGCTGATACCGAAGCCGCGATGACGCTGATTGAACAGCAGTGGCAGGCCATTATTGGCGAAGGTTTGGGAGCCGAGTATGACGGTGCCATACCGCTTTCGTTGTTGCGTGATGAGCTGGCACAGCGACTCGATCAGGAACGAATCAGCCAGCGTTTCCTGGCCGGGCCTGTCAATATCTGTACGCTGATGCCGATGCGCTCCATTCCTTTCAAGGTGGTGTGTCTGCTTGGTATGAACGATGGCGTTTATCCGCGCCAGCTTGCGCCGCTGGGCTTTGATCTGATGAGCCAAAAACCGAGGCGTGGTGACCGAAGCCGCCGTGATGATGACCGCTATCTGTTCCTGGAAGCGCTGATTTCAGCGCAGCAAACGCTCTATATCAGCTATATCGGCCGCTCAATCCAGGATAACAGTGAGCGCTTCCCGTCGGTGCTGGTGCAGGAACTTATGGATTACATTGGGCAAAGCCACTATTTGCCGGGCGATGAATTACTCACTAGCGATCAAAGTGAAGCGAAAGTAAAAGCGCACATTACCCGTTTACATACCCGTATGCCCTTTGATGCTCAAAACTATCTGCCTGGTGAGCAGCAAAGTTATGCGCGCGAGTGGTTGCCTGCGGCAAGCCTGTCAGGTAAAGCGCATACGGACTTTGTCCAGCCGCTCCCCTTTGAAATGCCTGAAACCCTGACGCTGGAAACGCTACAACGCTTTTGGGCTCATCCGGTGCGGGCGTTTTTCCAGATGCGCCTGAGGGTAAATTTCCGCTCTGAAGAGAGCGAGATCCCGGAAACTGAACCCTTTATCCTTGAAGGGCTTAGCCGCTATCAGCTTAATCAGCAGTTGCTTAACACGCTGGTCGAAGAACACGATGCAGAACGTTTGTTCCGCCGCTTCCGCGCTGCGGGGTCGCTTCCCTATGGTGCATTTGGCGAGATTCTCTGGGATACACAGCACCAGGAGATGCAGTCGCTGGCTGAGCGCATTATTGCCTGTCGTCAGCCCAGCCAAAGCATGGAAATTGATCTGACCTGTAATGGCGTACAAATTACGGGTTGGCTCCCGCAGGTACAGGAAGACGGATTGTTGCGCTGGCGCCCATCTCTGATAAGCGTTTCGCAGGGTGTGCAACTTTGGCTGGAACATCTTGTCTATTGTGCCAGTGGCGGCACGGGAGAAAGCCGGTTGTTCTTGCGTAAAGACGGTGAGTGGCGTTTCCCTCCGCTGGAAGTTGAACAGGCGTTACAGTATCTGTCGCAACTTATTGAGGGATATCGGGAAGGCATGTCATCACCGCTACTGGTATTACCGGAAAGTGGTGGGGCGTGGATAAAAACCTGTTATGACGCCGTAAATGATGCCATGTTAGATGACGATGATACGTTGCAAAAAGCGCGCAGTAAGTTTTTGCAGGCCTATGAAGGCAATATGATGGTACGTGGTGAAGGTGATGATATCTGGTATCAACGCCTGTGGCGTCAACTGGAACCTGAAACTCTGGAGACTATTGTTTTACAGTCTCAACGTTATCTGTTACCGATTTTTCGATTTAATCAGTCGTGACGATTGTATAAAAATTGCGCAATTTGATGGCTTCCACTATGATGCGCTTTCTGTCACGGACTGATTCTTACAAAGAGAAGAGGCTGACGCGTTCAGCACAGAGTCTTGCCCTGTTCAGACCACGCTAAAGGCGTTGTTTGCAGTGAACAGGTGAATACGTTAATGATGAGGTTTGTGAATGCCCCGCAGCACCTGGTTCAGCGCATTACTGTTGTTCGTCGCCTTTTGGGCGCCCGTAAGTCAGGCAGATACCGGTTGGCAGCCTTTAGCTGAAACCATCCGTAAAAGCGATAAAGATACCCGCCAGTATCAGGCCGTGCGCCTTGATAATGGCATGGTAGTGTTGTTGGTATCCGATCCTCAGGCCGTGAAATCCCTCTCTGCACTGGTGGTGCCTGTCGGCTCGCTGGAAGATCCGGACGATCATCAGGGGCTGGCACATTACCTTGAACACATGTGTCTGATGGGGTCGAAAAAATACCCACAGCCGGACAGCCTGGCCGAGTTTCTGAAAATGCACGGCGGTAGCCATAATGCCAGCACTGCGCCTTACCGCACCGCTTTCTATCTTGAAGTCGAAAATGACGCGCTGGTCGGGGCGGTAGATCGTCTGGCGGATGCGATTGCCGATCCGTTGCTGGATAAAAAATATGCCGATCGCGAGCGAAATGCCGTTAATTCTGAGCTGACGTTGGCGCGTACCCGAGACGGTATGCGTATGGCACAGGTGAGTGCGGAGACGATCAATCCGGCGCACCCTGGTTCGCGCTTCTCCGGCGGAAATCTGGAAACGTTGAGCGATAAGCCGGGTAACCCGGTGTTGAAAGCGTTACAGACATTCCATGAAAAGTACTACTCCGCTAACCTGATGAAGGCGGTGATTTACAGCAATAAACCGTTGCCAGAGTTGGCGAAGATAGCTGCTGACACCTTTGGACGCGTGCCAAACAGAAATATCGAAAAACCGGAAATAACCGTCCCGGTTGTCACCGACGCGCAAAAGGGCGTCATCATCCACTATGTTCCCGCGATGCCGCGTAAAGTGCTGCGCGTTGAGTTTCGTATCGATAACAACAGCGCACAGTTCCGCAGCAAAACCGATGAGCTGGTGACCTACCTGATTGGTAATCGCAGCCCGGGAACGTTGTCTGACTGGTTGCAAAAGCGGGGATTAGTTGAGGGCATTCGTGCGGACTCCGATCCTGTCGTTAATGGCAACAGCGGTGTGTTAGCGATTTCCGCGACGTTAACCGACAAAGGGTTGGCAAATCGAGATGAGGTTGTTGCCGCAATTTTTAGCTATCTCAATCTGTTACGTGAAAAAGGTGTCGATAAACGCTATTTTGACGAGCTGGCGCACGTGCTGGATCTCGACTTCCGTTACCCCTCTATCACCCGTGATATGGACTACGTTGAATGGTTGGCGGATACCATGATCCGTGTTCCCGTGGAACATACGCTCGATGCAGTAAACATTGCCGACCAGTACGATGCCAAAGCCGTTGAGCAACGGCTAGCGATGATGACACCACAGAATGCGCGCATCTGGTATATCAGTGAGAAAGAGCCACACAATAAAACCGCTTATTTTGTCAACGCGCCTTATCAGGTAGATAAAATCAGCGAGAAAACATTCGTCGACTGGCAGCAAAAAGCGAAGGGCATTGCTCTGTCGTTGCCGGAGCTGAACCCGTATATTCCGGATGATTTCACGCTGATTAAGACGGATAAAAAATATGCTCATCCGGAGCTGATCGTTGATGAACCTGATTTACGCGTGGTGTATGCCCCGAGTCAATATTTTGCCAGCGAGCCAAAGGTTGATGTCAGCGTGATACTGCGTAACCCGAAAGCGATGGACAGTGCCAGAAACCAGGTCTTATTCGCCCTGAACGATTATCTGGCGGGTATTGCACTCGACCAGTTAAGTAACCAGGCCGCAGTGGGTGGTATTGGTTTTTCTACTAACGCTAATAACGGGCTGATGCTCAATGCCAATGGCTATACTCAGCGTTTGCCACAGCTTTTTCAGGCGCTGCTGAGCGGTTATTTCAGTTACACCTCAACAGATGAACAGCTGGAACAGGCGAAATCCTGGTACGCCCAGATGATGGACTCTGCGGAGAAAGGCAAAGCCTACGATCAGGCGATCATGCCGGTTCAGATGCTGTCCCAGGTACCGTACTTTTCACGTGATGAACGGCGTGAGCTGTTGCCATCTATTACGTTGAAAGAAGTGATGGCCTACCGTGACACCTTAAAAGCTGGTGCGCGTCCCGAATTCCTGGTGATCGGCAATATGAGTGAAACTCAGGCAAAAACCATGGCTCGGGATATCCAGAAGCAGCTTGGTGCGAATGGCTCACAGTGGTGCCGAAACAAAGATGTTGTGGTAGACAAGAAGCAGTCAGTCATCTTTGAAAAAGCGGGCAGTAGTACGGATTCAGCGCTGGCGGCGGTGTTTGTACCCACCGGCTATGACGAGTACAGCAGCTCGGCTTACAGCGCGATGTTAGGACAGATTGTTCAACCGTGGTTCTACAATCAACTGCGTACTGAAGAGCAACTAGGTTATGCCGTCTTTGCTTTCCCAATGAGCGTTGGCCGCCAGTGGGGAATGGGCTTCCTGTTGCAAAGCAGTGACAAGCAACCGTCCTATCTCTGGGAACGCTATAAGGCATTTTTCCCGACGGCGGAAGCGAAGCTGCGGGCGATGAACGCTGATGAGTTTGCACAAATTCAGCAGGCGATCATCGCGCAAATGCTGCAGGCTCCGCAAACTTTGGGGGCCGAAGCCTCTCAGTTAAGCAAAGATTTCGATCGCGGCAATATGCGCTTCGATTCACGTGATAAAATCGTGGCTCAGATTAAACTGCTGACGCCGCAAAAGCTTGCCGACTTCTTCCATCAGGCGGTGGTTGAGCCGCAAGGCATGGCGATACTGTCACAGGTTTCCGGTAGCCAGAATGGGAAAGCAGAATATGTGCACCCGGAAGGCTGGAAAGTGTGGCAGACCGTCAGCGCGTTGCAGCAAACCTTACCCCTGATGAGTGAAAAGAATGAATGATGCCGCTGAGCCCCTTGATCCCCTACGCTTGCCCCTGACGGGCGAGCGTCTGATTGAAGCCTCCGCAGGCACCGGTAAGACCTTTACCATCGCCGCCCTGTATTTACGTTTACTGCTTGGACTGGGCGGCCCTGCCGCCTTTCCTCGTCCTCTGACTGTCGAAGAGCTGCTCGTGGTTACTTTCACTGAAGCCGCTACAGAAGAGCTGCGTGGTCGAATTCGTAGCAATATCCATGAACTACGCATCGCCTGCCTGCGTGAAACCACGGATAACCCGCTCTACGCTCGTTTGTTGGAAGAAATCGCCGATAAAAAGCAGGCCGCACAGTGGTTGTTATTGGCTGAAAGGCAGATGGATGAAGCCGCGGTGTTTACCATCCACGGTTTTTGTCAGCGCATGCTTAGTCTGAATGCCTTTGAGTCAGGCATGTTGTTTGAACAGCAGTTGATTGAGGATGAGTCGCTGCTGCGCTATCAGGCCTGCGCAGACTTCTGGCGTCGACATTGTTACCCGCTGTCTCGCGACATTGCACAGGTTGTTTTTGAAACGTGGAAAGGTCCACAGGCGCTGCTGAGGGATATCGATCGCTACCTGCAGGGTGAATCCCCGGTGATTAAAGCACCACCGCCAGCCGATGAAACGCTGGCAGCCCGGCATGAAAAAATTCTGGCGCGTATCGACCAGATTAAGCAGCAATGGCGAGATTCCGTTGCTGAACTGGACGGTTTACTGGAAGCATCCGGGATCGACAGACGTAAATTTAATCGTGGTAATCAGGGAAAGTGGATCGAAAAGATCAGCGCCTGGGCACAGGAAGAAACCCGAAGCTACCAGCTTCCTGACGCACTGGAGAAATTCTCTCAGCGTTTTCTGGAAGACCGCACCAAAGCTGGTGGTGTAACCCCTCAACATCCGCTGTTTGTCGCGATTGATGAACTGCTGAGTGAACCGCTGACAATCCGCGATCTGGTGATCACCCGGGCATTGTCGGAAATCCGCGAGGCGGTCGCACAGGAGAAACGCCGACGCGGTGAGCTTGGTTTTGACGATATGCTCAGTCGCCTGGACGCGGCGCTGCGTAGCGAAAGCGGCGATGCGCTGGCGGCGGCCATTCGTACCCGTTTCCCGGTGGCGATGATTGATGAATTCCAGGATACCGACCCGCAGCAATACCGTATTTTCCGCCGTATCTGGCAGCATCAACCGGGTACAGCGTTGTTGCTGATAGGCGATCCTAAACAGGCTATTTACGCCTTTCGTGGCGCGGATATTTTTACCTACATGAAGGCGCGTAGCGAAGTCAGCGCGCACTATACGCTTGATACTAACTGGCGTTCGGCCCCTGGCATGGTTAACAGTGTCAATACGTTGTTCAGCCAGATGAGCGACGCTTTTATGTTCCGCGAAATCCCTTTTAGTCCGGTGAGGTCAGCAGAGAAAAATCAGTCGCTACGGTTTGTGCTGGAAGGGGAAACGCAGCCGGCGATGAGTATGTGGCTGATGGAAGGGGACAGTTGCGGTGTGGGTGATTATCAGAACTTTATGGCCCAGGTGTGTGCGACACAAATTCGCGATTGGCTTAAAGCCGGGCACTCTGGCGAAGCGTTGCTGGTCAGCGGTAAAACGTCCAGGCCGGTACGCGCGTCTGATATCAGCGTACTGGTGCGCAGCCGTCAGGAGGCGGCGCTGGTACGCGATGCGTTGACGCAACTGGCCATCCCATCGGTGTATCTTTCTAACCGTGACAGCGTCTTTGATACGCTGGAAGCCCAGGAACTGCTGTGGGTTCTGCAGGCAGTGATGACGCCGGAGCGTGAAAATACGCTGCGTAGTGCGTTGGCAACCTCAATGATGGGATTGAATGCGCAGGATATTGAAGCGCTGAATACTGACGAAAAAGCCTGGGATGCGGTTGTTGAGGAATTTGATAGCTACCGACAGATCTGGAATCGACGCGGCGTGATGCCCATGCTGCGCGCGCTGATGTCCGCTCGCCATATTGCGGAAAACCTGTTGGCAACGGCAGGGGGCGAACGCCGTCTGACCGACATTTTGCATATCAGCGAGCTGTTGCAGGAGGCGGGGGCGCAACTGGAAAGCGAGCATGCGCTGGTACGCTGGTTATCGCAACATATTCTGGAGCCCGACAGCAATGCGTCCAGCCAGCAGCTCAGGCTGGAAAGTGATAAGCATCTGGTCAAAATCGTCACTATCCATAAATCGAAAGGGCTGGAATATCCACTCGTCTGGCTGCCGTTTATCACGAATTTTCGCGTCCAGGATCAGGCGTTCTATCACGATCGCAGTTCGTTTGAAGCCGTGCTGGATCTCAGCGAAGCGGATGAAAGCGTTGAACTGGCAGAGGCTGAACGTCTGGCAGAAGACTTGCGCTTGCTTTACGTCGCGCTCACCCGCTCGGTCTGGCACTGTAGTCTTGGCGTGGCACCGTTGGTACGCCGTCGGAGCGATAAGAAAGGTGATACCGATGTGCATCAAAGTGCTCTTGGTCGCCTGTTGCAACGGGGTGAACCAATGGATGCCGCAGGTTTGCGTAGCGCTATTGAGGCGCTGTGCGGTGAGGATATCGCCTGCCTGACGCCGAATGAACCGGATGGAGAGCGCTGGCAGGTTGTACAGCCTGCCAGTTCTACGTTGAATGCAAAAATGCTGCAACGAACGCCTGGTGACAGTTGGCGTGTTACCAGCTATTCCGGTCTGCAACAGCGTGGGCATGGTATTGCACAGGATCTGATCCCACGCCTGGATATCGACGCGGCAGGTGTCGGTGAAACCATTGAGGAATCGGGCCTTACGCCACACCAGTTTCCTCGCGGCGCGTCACCGGGGACATTTTTGCATAGCTTGTTTGAAGATCTGGATTTCACCCAGCCGGTTGAGCCAATGTGGGTACAAGAAAAGCTTGCGCTTGGCGGATATGACGCGCACTGGGAGCCCGTTCTGACGCAGTGGCTGGATACTATTTTGCATGCGCCGCTCAATGACACCGGTGTGAGTTTGAGCGATCTTTCTGCGCGTGAAAAACAGGTGGAGATGGAGTTTTACCTGCCGATTTCGCAACCGCTGGTGGCCGACCAGCTCGATGCAGTGCTCCGTAAATACGATCCTCTTTCGGCTGGCTGCCCGCCGCTGGACTTTATGCAGGTACGCGGCATGCTGAAAGGGTTTATTGACCTGGTGTTCCGCCACCAGGGGCGCTATTACCTGCTCGACTACAAGTCAAACTGGCTGGGTGAAGACAGTTCTGCGTATACCCAACAGGCAATGGCCTCAGCCATGCAGGCGCACCGCTACGATCTGCAGTATCAGTTGTATACCCTGGCGCTGCACCGTTATCTGCGCCATCGCATCGCTGATTATGACTATGAACGCCATTTTGGCGGCGTTATCTATTTTTTCCTGCGCGGCGTTGACGGCGACGATCCGCAGCAGGGAATTTACGCCACCCGACCAGACGGAGAATTGATCGCGTTGATGGACGAGATGTTTGCCGGTGCGGTACTGGAGGAGATGCAATGACAATCCAGAAACGATTGCTGGAGGCCGTAGAGCAAAAACAGCTCCGTCCTCTGGATGCACAGTTTGCGCTGGCGGTTGCAGGAAATGACAACCCTGCCGTTACGCTGGCGGCGGCTCTGCTCAGCCGTGACGCGGGCGAGGGGCACGTTTGCTTACCGCTTTCCCGACTATCTTTACGCGAAGATGCCCATCCACTGTTGAGCGCCTGGCTGTGCGAGGCCGGTGAACCGGAAGATTGGTCGGAATGCCTGCTGGCCTCCGCTGCGGTAAGTCACGGCGAACAGCCAACGCCGCTGGTGTTATATGACAATCGCCTGTATTTGAACCGTATGTGGAATAACGAACGCGCGGTGGCCCGTTTTTTCAGTGAGGTAAACCAGGCCATTGAGGTGGATGAGCCTCGGTTGATCTGCACGCTGGAAGCGCTCTTCCCGCCATCGGAAGGCGTGAACTGGCAAAAAGTGGCGGCTGCTGTGGCGCTGACCCGCCGTATATCAGTGATCTCCGGGGGACCTGGCACCGGTAAAACGACAACGGTAGCCAGACTGCTGGCAGCATTGATACAGATGGCGGAGGGGGAGCGTTGTCGCATCCGTCTGGCAGCACCGACGGGAAAAGCGGCAGCACGTCTGACGGCATCGCTGGGGGCGGCACTGCGTGAGTTACCGCTGACCGATGAGCAAAAGAAACGTATTCCTGATGATGCCAGCACGCTGCACCGGTTGTTAGGTGCACAGCCAGGCAGCCAGCGTCTGCGCCATCATGCGGGTAATCCGCTGCATCTGGACGTGCTGGTGGTGGACGAAGCTTCCATGATTGATTTGCCCATGATGTCGCGCCTTATCGATGCACTACCGCCGCACGGACGGGTGATTTTTCTGGGTGATCGTGACCAGCTTGCTTCTGTCGAGGCGGGGGCCGTGCTGGGAGACATTTGTGCATTTGTGAATGACGGATTTACCCCGGAACGTGCCAAACAACTCAGTCGGCTGACCGGTAGTCCCATTCCAGCGGGAACCGGAACTCAGGCCGCGTCTTTGCGTGACAGTTTATGCTTGCTGCAAAAGAGTTACCGTTTTGGCAGTGATTCTGGCATCGGTCAACTGGCTGCGGCCATTAATCGGGGTGACAAGGCCGCGGTTAAAACCGTTTTCCAACAGGGATTCGGTGATATCGAAAAGCGCACGCTTAATAGCAGCGAAGATTACGCCGCGATGCTGGATGAAGCCCTGGCGGGGTATGGTCGCTACCTGGATTTACTGCGTGAAGGGGCTGCGCCGGACACCATTATTCAGGCCTTCAATGATTATCAGTTGCTGTGTGCACTGCGCGAAGGTCCATTTGGCGTTGGCGGATTGAATGAGCGCATTGAGCTTGCGATGGTGCAAAAACGTAAAATTTACCGATTTGCACACTCTCGCTGGTATGAAGGGCGACCGATAATGATTGCGCGTAATGACAGTTCGCTGGGGCTGTTTAACGGTGATATCGGCATCGCGCTCGATCGTGGTGATGGTTTACGCGTGTGGTTTGCATTACCGGATGGCTCTATCAAGTCGGTGCTGCCAGGCCGTTTGCCGGAGCATGAAACGGCCTGGGCGATGACAGTACACAAATCACAGGGTTCTGAGTTCGACCATGCGGCGTTGATTTTGCCCAGCCAGCATTCGCCAGTTGTTACCCGCGAGCTGGTTTATACCGCGGTGACCCGTGCCCGCCGCAGCTTGTCGCTGTATGCCGATGAACGGATTTTGAGTAGCGCCATTGCCACGCGCACTGAACGACGTAGCGGATTGTCAGCATTATTTAATGACGGCCTGCAGTGTGCCTGATGGCGACGCTAACGCTTCTTATCAGGCCTACGGTGCCAGCGAGGTAGGCCGGATAAGGCATTTATGCCGCATCCGGCAATGACCACTATCCCAGATCCGCCATCAATACTTTTGACCGCCGCTGATAGTTGTACATCTCTTTTTTGCTTTCCGGCAGCAGATCGATATCGACCGGCGTGAAGCCGCGCTCCTGGAACCAGTGAATGCTGCGCGTCGTCAACACGAACAGCTTACTCAGCCCCATTTGTCTGGCCTGCACTGCAATCCGCTCCAGCAAAACTTCGCCGCGTGATGAGCTACGGTAGTCCGGATGCACTGCCACGCACGCCATTTCGCCAATCTTCTCCTCCGGAAAAGGGTACAGGGCTGCACAGGCAATGGTCAGATTATCGCGCTGAATTATGGTGAACTTATCGATCTCCATTTCCAGTTGTTCACGGGAGCGACGTACCAGAATACCTTGCTGTTCCAAAGGACGAATCAATTCCAGAATGCCGCCAATATCGTTAATGGTGGCGCGACGGATCTGCTCGGCGCTTTCCATCACGATTTGCGTACCGATCCCATCGCGGGAGAACAGTTCTTGTAACAACGCGCCATCTTCCTGATAGCTAATCAGGTGACAACGGCGCACACCGCTACGACAGGCTTTAACGGCACCGCGCAGGAAACGCACCGTACCGGAGCTGTAATCACCTTTCTCTTCCTGTGACTCAACACGCGCTTGCGCTTCGTTGGGAAAGAGTTCGGAAACAATATCGCCATTATCGTTAGTCACCCCTTGAGAGGAGCAAAAACCGATCATTTTCTCTGCTTTCAGTTTGATCGCCAACTGGGTGGCGACCTCTTCGGACGTCAAGTTAAAGCTCTCGCCGGTCACGGAAACGGCGACCGGGCCCAGCAGAACAATAGCACCGCTGTCCAGTTGACGGTGAATTGCTTCTTCATCAATTCGACGAATACGTCCGCTATGGCAGTAATCAACACCGTCATCCACACCCAACGGTTGCGAGATAATAAAATTACCGCTGACCACATTGATGTGTGCGCCCTGCAAAGGCGTATTGTTCAGACTCATCGACAGGCGGGCGGTAATATCAAGCTGAAGCAAACCCGCAGCCTGCTTGACCAGCTCCAGGGTTTTGGCGTCGGTAACGCGCGTATTTTTGTGATACACCGGTTCATGGTGATGCGCGGCCAGATTGGCATCAATCTGCGGCCGTGCGCCATAGACTACGACAAGGCGAATGCCGAGGCTATGAAGGAGACCAATGTCATTGACGATACTGGAAAAGTTTTCATGCTCGATGGCTTCGCCGCCCAGCATAATGACAAACGTTTTTCCCCGATGGGTATTGATATAGGGAACAGAATGGCGGAATCCCTGTACCAGTTCGGTTCTACGTTCCTTCACCACGGCACACCCTCATTGCATGATTATTCGTAATTAATGTATTTTTATTCTGTTTCTGCTCTGTGTGCAAGCGTAATTTTTACCCCAGCCGAAGATTTTCTTCAGTAATACCGTGAATATAAAAACAATGTTTACCCTTTTATTGATGACAGATTATGCGTCATTCGCTAAAGTTTCCGGTCAATTCGGACGTTTTACGTATTACCTCAATATAGATTTCTTTTGCTCGGGAGAAGCATGTCGGGATCCAACTCAGCAATCAGTCGCCGCCGTTTACTGCAAGGTGCGGGTGCTATGTGGCTTTTAAGCGTCAGCCAGGTCGGTTTGGCTGCCGTGAGCCAGGTCGTTGCCGTACGTATCTGGCCCGCGTCCAGTTATACCCGCGTTACGGTGGAATCCAACCGTCTGCTGAAATACAAACAGTTTGCCCTGAGTAATCCTGAGCGTGTGGTTGTAGATATTGAAGGCGTTAATTTGAACTCGGTGCTGAAGGGCATTGGGACGCAGATCCGCCCAGACGATCCCTACATTAAATCCGCACGCGTCGGGCAGTTTGACCCGCAGACCGTGCGTATGGTGTTTGAACTGAAACAAAATGTGAAACCTCAACTCTTTGCATTAGCGCCAGTTGCAGGCTTCAAAGAACGTTTGGTGATGGATCTCTATCCTGCCAATGCTCAGGATGTCCAGGATCCGCTGCTGGCATTGCTTGAAGATTACAACAAAGGCGATCTGGATAAACAGGTGCCACCTGCGCAAAGCGGCCCACAGCCGGGTAAAGCGGGACGCGATCGTCCGATTGTTATTATGCTTGACCCTGGCCACGGTGGAGAAGACTCCGGTGCCGTGGGGAAATACAAGACACGTGAAAAAGATGTGGTATTGCAGATAGCCCGTCGCCTGCGAGCACTTATAGAGAAAGAAGGCAACATGAAGGTCTATATGACGCGTAATGAAGATATCTTCATTCCGTTAAAAGTGCGCGTGGCGAAAGCCCAGAAACAGCGTGCTGACCTGTTTGTTTCTATTCATGCAGATGCGTTTACCAGTCGCCAACCCAGTGGTTCGTCGGTGTTTGCACTCTCAACCAAAGGCGCGACCAGTACAGCGGCAAAATATCTGGCACAAACCCAGAACGCCTCGGATTTAATTGGTGGCGTCAGCAAAAGCGGTGATCGCTACGTCGACCATACCATGTTTGATATGGTGCAATCGCTGACTATTGCCGACAGCCTGAAGTTCGGAAAAGCGGTGCTGAATAAACTCGGTAAGATTAATAATCTGCATAAAAATCAGGTTGAACAGGCCGGGTTTGCCGTGTTGAAAGCGCCGGATATTCCGTCCATTCTCGTAGAAACTGCATTCATCAGTAACGTTGAAGAAGAACGCAAGCTCAAAACGGCGACCTTCCAGCAGGAAGTGGCAGAGTCGATTCTGGCCGGGATTAAAGCTTACTTTGCTGATGGGGCGACGCTGGCGAGAAGGGGATAACAAAAAAGCGCTGAGAAGCGCTTTTTTTATGGGCGACAGAAACAAAAAAACACCCGTTAAGGTGTTTAATGTGTTGGTTGCGGGGGCCGGATTTGAACCGACGACCTTCGGGTTATGAGCCCGACGAGCTACCAGGCTGCTCCACCCCGCGTCACCGTACTGCTTATATTTTATCAAGTCTTATTCGTGCCAGGCTCTGGATATGTAGCGCACGCCTTTGGGTTATGAATCCAACAAGCT
>NZ_JANEWL010000035.1:0-38437 GCF_028069815.1 Citrobacter sp. Awk 2 | reverse complement strand
ATTAAACTTCGTAATGAATTACGTGTTCACTCGTTGAGACTTGGTATTCATTTTTCGTCTTGCGACGTTAAGAATCCGTATCTTCGAGTGCCCACACAGATTGTCTGATAAATTGTTAAAGAGCAGTTGCGACGCGCTTTAGCGCTCTGTCGCGAGGTGGCGTATATTACGCTTTCCTCTTTCAGAGTCAACCCTGAATTTCAGGATTTTTCTCTTCAACCGGACCGGCTGTTTGTGTGAAGTGATTCACATCCGCCGTGTCGATGGAGGCGCATTATAGGGAGTCGACTCAGGAAGACAAGCGGAAAAATGCATTTTTGTTTCAACCGCTCACCTTTTATCCATAACGCTTACTTTTGCTGCTTTTTTATCGCCATTGGCAGGTCCGTCAGACTATTTAGCACTAAATCTGCCGCATTTTCTGCTTCCGGAGTGACTGGCTTGCCTGTACGCACTAATACCTTCGTTCCTACATTTGCAGCTGTCGCCGCCTGCATATCTTCTATTTTGTCGCCCACCATATAAGAAGCAGCCATATCGATGTGCAGAAAGTCTCGCGCTGAGATAAACATGCCTGGATGTGGTTTACGGCAGTCGCAGACCTGGCGGTACTCTTCGACTGTGCCCTGCGGATGATGAGGACAATAATAGATACCATCCAGATCAACATCGCGATCGGCCAATGACCAGTCCATCCATTCAGTCAACGTTTCGAATTGTGCCTCGGTAAATTTGCCACGGGCAATACCAGACTGGTTCGTCACGACAATCAGCGCATAACCCATCTTTTTAAGTTCACGCATAGCATCAATGACACCGTCGATAAATTCGAACTCGTCGATCTCATGGACGTAACCGTGGTCCACATTAATAGTGCCGTCACGGTCGAGAAAAATTGCGGGTACAGACTTTGCCACCTTTTATAGCTCCTGAATAAGGCATGTTGCTCTAGTATCGCATGTTTCGGCGGGCAAGAAAGTGCTCATCGTGCAAAGCCCGATTGATTTAGACGTCTGGATGCCTTAACATCCATCTTGTTGACGGCGTCGACCGTACCAGACAGACGAAAATGCCACGGCTAACTTAATTACGATAATAAATAACCAATGATTAAACTTTTGAATATCACCAAAGTGTTCCAGCAGGGGACTCGCACCATTCAGGCGCTAAACAATGTCAGCCTGCATGTTCCTGCCGGACAGATTTATGGCGTTATTGGTGCCTCCGGTGCCGGTAAAAGCACACTCATTCGCTGCGTAAACCTGCTCGAGCGCCCAACTGAAGGTAGCGTTCAGGTCGGCGGTCAGGAGCTGACGACGCTTTCAGAGTCAGAGCTGACTAAAGCGCGTCGTCAAATTGGCATGATTTTCCAGCACTTTAACCTGCTCTCCTCCCGTACTGTTTTTGGCAACGTTGCGCTTCCGCTGGAGCTGGATAACACGCCAAAGGAAGAGATTAAACGTCGTGTGACGGAACTGTTGGATTTGGTTGGCCTTGGTGACAAGCACGACAGCTACCCGGCTAACCTTTCCGGTGGCCAGAAGCAACGTGTAGCGATTGCCCGTGCTCTGGCAAGTAATCCTAAAGTACTGCTGTGCGATGAAGCCACCAGCGCCCTCGACCCAGCCACGACCCGCTCGATTCTCGAATTACTGAAAGATATTAACCGTCGCCTGGGTCTCACCATTCTGCTGATTACTCATGAGATGGACGTTGTAAAACGTATCTGTGACTGCGTTGCGGTCATCAGCGATGGTGAACTGATTGAGCAGGACACCGTCAGTGAGGTGTTCTCACACCCCAAAACCCCGCTGGCGCAGAAATTTATCCAGTCCACGCTGCATTTGGATATTCCGGAAGATTATCTGGAACGTTTAAAAGCAGAGCCGCAAGCCGACAGCGTGCCCATGCTGCGCATGGAGTTCACCGGTCACTCTGTTGATGCACCATTACTCTCGGAAACAGCCCGCCGTTTTAATGTGAATAACAACATTATCAGCGCGCAGATGGATTACGCCGGCGGCGTGAAGTTCGGCATCATGCTGACTGAAATGCACGGTACACAAGAAGATACACAAGCAGCCATTAGCTGGTTGCAGGAACACCACGTAAAAGTAGAGGTACTGGGTTATGTCTGAGCCGATGATTTGGCTGCTGGTTCGCGGCGTATGGGAAACGCTGGCAATGACCTTTGTGTCCGGTTTTTTTGGCTTTGTGATTGGCCTGCCCGTTGGCGTACTGCTGTACGTGACACGTCCAGGACAAATCATTGAGAACGCGAAGTTGTACCGCACGCTTTCTGCGCTGGTTAACATTTTCCGTTCCATCCCGTTCATTATTTTGCTGGTGTGGATGATTCCGTTCACCCGCATGATTGTTGGCACATCTATCGGGCTGCAGGCCGCTATCGTCCCGCTAACCGTCGGCGCCGCGCCATTTATTGCTCGTATGGTTGAGAACGCCTTGCTGGAGATCCCAACCGGGCTGATTGAGGCCTCCCGTGCGATGGGCGCTACACCGTTGCAGATTGTACGTAAGGTATTACTACCAGAAGCACTGCCGGGTCTGGTCAATGCCGCCACCATCACGCTCATCACGCTGGTTGGCTATTCCGCGATGGGCGGTGCTGTCGGTGCAGGCGGTCTTGGCCAGATTGGCTACCAGTACGGTTATATTGGCTACAACGCTACCGTAATGAATACAGTACTGGTATTGCTCGTCGTTCTGGTTTATTTAATTCAGTTATCCGGCGATCGCATCGTCCGGGCTGTCACGCACAAATAACGTTACACACAACACTAAAAACTCATTAGGAAAAGGAAATAAGCATGGCGTTCAAATTCAAAACCTTTGCGGCAGTTGGAGCCCTGATCGGTTCTCTGGCACTTGTGGGTTGTGGCCAGGATGAAAAAGATCCTAACCACATCAAAGTGGGTGTTATCGTTGGCGCAGAGCAGCAGGTTGCTGAAGTCGCACAGAAAGTGGCTAAAGAAAAATACGGTCTGGATGTTGAACTGGTAACGTTCAACGATTATGTCCTGCCCAATGAAGCGCTAAGCAAAGGCGATATCGATGCTAACGCCTTCCAACACAAACCGTACCTGGATCAGCAGATCAAAGATCGTGGTTACAAACTGGTTGCCGTAGGCAATACCTTTGTTTATCCGATTGCAGGCTACTCCAAAAAAATCAAATCACTGGATGAACTGCAGGATGGCTCTCAGGTCGCTATTCCAAACGACCCGACTAACCTCGGCCGTTCCCTGCTGCTGCTGCAGAAAGTCGGTTTGATTAAACTGAAAGATGGCGTTGGCCTGCTGCCAACCGCGCTGGACGTGATTGAAAACCCGAAAAACCTGAAGCTGGTTGAACTGGAAGCGCCGCAGCTGCCACGCTCACTGGACGACGCGCAAATCGCACTGGCAGTCATCAACACCACCTATGCCAGCCAGATCGGCCTGACTCCGGCAAAAGACGGTATCTTTGTTGAAGATAAAGATTCCCCATACGTAAACCTGATCGTGACGCGTGAAGACAATAAAGATGCTGAGAACGTGAAGAAATTCGTTGAAGCATACCAGTCAGACGAAGTTTACGAAGCGGCAAACAAAGTCTTCAACGGTGGTGCTGTTAAAGGCTGGTAATTTTAGGCTGTTTTCACAATCTGTAATATCATCAGGACGGGCGCTTGCCCGTCTTGTCATTTATGCAAGCACCTGATTCAATATCTGACGTTTAGATCATTCATTGAGGAAATATTATGCGTGCTTTACCGATCTGTTTAGTAGCACTCATGCTGAGCGGCTGTTCTATGTTAAGCAGATCCCCTGTTGAACCCGTTCAAAGCACCGCTACCCCGCCAAAAGCGGAGCCGGAAAAACCAAAAGCACCGCGCGCGACGCCGGTCAGAATTATTACCAACGCAGAAGATCTGGTCGGTAAACCATTCCGCGATCTTGGCGAAGTGAGCGGAGAGTCCTGCCAGGCATCAAACCAGGATTCCCCTCCGAGTATTCCAACCGCACGCAAACGCATGCAGATAAACGCATCCAAAATGAAAGCCAATGCGGTATTGCTGCACAGCTGCGAAGTCACCAGCGGGACACCGGGTTGCTATCGTCAGGCAGTCTGCATCGGTTCTGCCCTGAACATTTCGTCTAAATGAGTCATTTTCAGTTCGAGCAAATAGGCGTTATCCGCTCTCCTTATAAAGAAAAGTTCGCTGTGCCACGCCAGCCGGGTCTGGTGAAAAGCGCCAACGGCGAACTGCATTTGCTCGCGCCCTATAACCAGGCCGATGCTGTTCGCGGCCTGGAAGCATTCAGTCATTTGTGGGTGATTTTTGTTTTTCATCAGACAATGGAAGGTGGATGGCGTCCAACCGTACGCCCACCCCGTCTGGGCGGTAACGCCAGAATGGGAGTCTTTGCCACGCGTTCAACCTTTCGTCCTAACCCTGTCGGGATGTCGCTGGTTGAGTTAAAAGAAATTGTCTGCCACAAAGAGAGCGTCATTCTGAAACTGGGTAGTCTGGACCTGGTCGACGGAACGCCGGTGATCGACATCAAACCTTATCTGCCATTTGCAGAAGCACTGCCTGACGCCACAGCCAGCTACGCGCAGCATGCGCCGGTTGCCGAAATGGCGGTAAGTTTCACTACAGAGGTTGAACAACAGCTTCTGACGCTGGAAAAACGTTGTCCATTGCTGAAAGTATTTATCGGCGAAGTACTGGCACAGGACCCACGTCCTGCGTATCGTAAAGGTGAAGAGACAGGCAAAGCGTATGCCGTCTGGCTACACGATTTCAACGTGCGCTGGCGCGTAACGGAAGAAGGTTTTGAAGTCTTTGCGCTTGAACCCCGCTAATTTCGTGCCCTTCTCTTTTGACATCCCTTTCTCGCTGGTAAACTAAACCACTTTTTTTGTGTCAGGCTGGCATCCAGCCTGTTCGATCGTTCAACTGGAACCGTAACAACATGCGTACTAGCCAATATCTGCTCTCCACTCTGAAGGAGACACCTGCCGACGCCGAAGTCATCAGCCACCAGCTGATGCTGCGCGCCGGGATGATCCGCAAGCTGGCCTCCGGGTTATACACCTGGCTGCCGACCGGCGTGCGCGTCCTGAAAAAAGTCGAAAACATCGTGCGTGAAGAAATGAATAACGCCGGTGCGATCGAGGTGTTGATGCCGGTCGTTCAGCCTTCTGAACTGTGGGAAGAGAGCGGTCGTTGGGAACAGTACGGCCCGGAACTGCTGCGTATCGCAGACCGTGGCGATCGTTCATTCGTACTCGGCCCAACGCATGAAGAAGTCATCACCGACCTGATCCGTAATGAGCTGAGCTCTTACAAACAACTGCCGCTGAACTTCTATCAGATCCAGACGAAATTCCGTGACGAAGTTCGCCCACGATTCGGCGTGATGCGTTCCCGCGAATTCCTGATGAAAGATGCGTACTCTTTCCATACTTCTCAGGAATCTCTGCAGGAAACTTACGACGCGATGTATGCCGCGTACAGCAAAATCTTTAGCCGTATGGGCCTGGATTTCCGCGCAGTACAGGCTGATACCGGCTCTATCGGCGGTAGCGCTTCTCACGAATTCCAGGTTCTGGCACAGAGCGGCGAAGATGACGTGGTATTCTCCGACAGCTCCGATTTTGCTGCCAACATCGAATTTGCTGAAGCCGTTGCGCCGAAAGAACCCCGCGCAGCCGCCACTCAGGAAATGACGCTGGTTGATACACCGAATGCGAAAACTATCGCGGAACTGGTTGAGCAGTTTAATCTGCCAATTGAAAAAACCGTTAAAACCCTGCTGGTGAAAGCGGTTGAAGGCAGCAGCTACCCGCTGGTTGCTCTGCTGGTTCGCGGCGATCACGAACTGAACGAAGTTAAAGCAGAAAAACTGCCGCAGGTTGCCAGCCCGCTGACTTTTGCTACTGAAGAAGAAATCCGTGCCGTCGTGAAAGCAGGTCCGGGTTCCCTTGGTCCGGTTAACATGCCGATCCCGGTGGTTATCGATCGTACCGTTGCGGTAATGAGCGATTTCGCTGCCGGTGCAAACATCGATGGTAAACACTATTTTGGTATTAACTGGGATCGTGATGTTGCAACGCCAGAAGTGGCAGATATCCGTAACGTGGTCGCAGGCGACCCAAGTCCGGATGGCAAAGGTACACTGCTGATTAAACGTGGTATCGAAGTGGGCCACATCTTCCAACTGGGTACCAAGTATTCTGAAGCAATGAAAGCTGCCGTTCAGGGTGAAGATGGCCGTAATCAGATTCTGACCATGGGCTGCTACGGTATCGGGGTGACTCGCGTTGTTGCTGCCGCTATTGAGCAGAACTTTGACGATCGTGGCATTGTATGGCCGGATGCTATCGCACCGTTCCAGGTCGCGATTCTGCCAATGAACATGCACAAATCCTACCGTGTGCAGGAACTGGCTGAGAAGCTGTACGCAGAACTGCGTGCACAGGGTATCGAAGTGCTGATGGACGATCGTAAAGAACGTCCGGGCGTGATGTTTGCCGATATGGAACTGATCGGTGTTCCACACACCATCGTGCTCGGTGACCGTAACCTCGATAACGATGATATTGAATACAAATATCGTCGTAACGGCGAGAAACAGCTGATTAAAACCGGCGACATTGTCGACTATCTGGTGAAAGCGATTAAGGGCTAATCAGATACCAACAATGTGCGTTTTGTAGGATTGTCCGGTGGCGCTTCGCTTACCGGACCAACTCAAAACACGTACTGCAGACTGGGTGAGCAAAGCGCCATCCGGCAAATAAAAAGGCCTCGCATTATGCGAGGCCTTTTTATTAGTTGCTGCAATCCTTACCTGGCACAAACTTCGCATTTTTGTCGGTGGCCAGCGTTTTCACCATCGCCCCGGTATCCGGGTTTGGCTCCAGGGTGAAATGGCCTTCTACTGTCAACAGAACCGGTTTATCCGTAGCACCGCGTGCGCTCAAATAATCACGCTCCAGCTGTGCGTTGTTGGCAACGGCGACTCTTTTACCCGTTGCACAGTCGGTGAAGGTAGCGGCGTCCGCCATGTAGAAGTACATTCCCCGCATCGGCATTGGCGTCACGGGGAGACTGGCAGAAACCGGCTGCAAGGTGTAGTTGAGCTGTGACTCAATTGGATTGCCTTCACGATCGAGCATTTCCAGTGCCTCGCCTTTTGCCCGGTAGTAAGACTTTTCACCTTTGCTGTCCGTCAACACCAGCTTGTCAGCCGTACGCGCCCACGAGCCATATGAAGCAAACGAAGAAGGTTCATCACGTACGCCCTGATAGCGTTCGTTCATTACCCATGTTCCATCTTTTTCCAGGAACAAAGAGGTTTCAATCCCTTCGCAGTCCGCACAAGGCAAGATGCCACGCCAGCTTTGCTGCATCGGTTTTAATTCTGCCGCTTGTGTCGGTTGCAGAACATCAACTTCAGAGCGATTGTTACAGCCGATCAAGGCAAAGAGTGTAAATACAGCTGCTAATGACAGTATTGCTGTTTTCACCACAGATTCCTTCTCAATATTGTATTCCCATTCGTCAGTCCTGTGGGCGACGAACTTTCCCGCGCAGTGCCTTCACAGTGGACTTTTGCGCCTTCGATGACAATCTTCGCTCTTTTGAAGCGCGTGTCGGGCGCGTTGCCTGCCTACTTTTCTGCACTGCGGTTAATTCTTTAATCACCGCCACCAGCCGGGATATTGCCGCTTCCCGGTTCAACTCCTGGCTACGATATTCCTGAGCCTTAATAATAATGACACCCTCGCCGCTGATCAGATGATGACTGGCAGCCAACAGGCGTTCCTTGTAATACTCTGGCAGGCTGGAGGCCCGAATGTCAAAGCGCAAATGAATAGCCGTTGAGGTCTTGTTAACGTGCTGTCCACCTGCACCCTGTGCCCGAATAGCGGTGATTTCCAGCTCGTTATCAGGGATAGAGACATTTCGGGAGATAATAACCATCAACGCTGCTGCCACGCAGCCAGATGGATTTCCAGATTGTTCTGAGAGTCGGACAACCAGATAGCACCGTCCTGAATGGTTGCCTGCAGCGCCATGGTGCGCCCTGCGAACTCGCTCAATTGCGCCAATTGTTCATCATCCAGATACCACACGGATAAATTGGCAAACTGCGCGCATCGGGTCTGATTCTGCTGCCACCAGATTTGCGCTGCGCGGCTGTTATAGGCAAACAAAGCGACTTCAGCAGACTGAGTACACGCCTTCTTAATGCGACGCTCATCCGGCAAGCCGAGTTCAATCCAGAGATCAATGCCCAGGTGGTCGTTGCGCAACCATGCTTCGGGTTCGTCTTCAGCGCTTAAACCCCGCGTGAATTGCAGCCGCTCGTCAGCATATTTAATCCATGCCAACAGACGCAACATCATGCGTTCCTGGGTTTCTGAAGGGTGACGCGCCAGCGTCAATGTCGCGTCAAGAAACTGGTTGCGGTCGAGATCCGCTACATTGACGACGGCTTTATAGATTGTCGCTTTAAGCGCCATGGGAGAACTCCTTTTGAATCAGGCGTCCATTGTAGCGAAAACTGCGGCAAAAGGCTGCTAACCGCTAACGAAGGTACCGTCTATCAAGGCGCTGATATTGCTTGAATGAGTATGGTATAGTCACCTTGCTAAACAGAGTTTATCTTCGTAGGCTTAGACTTGCATCCACGGTTAAGTCAGAGTGCTGACAGGAGGGCATGTGGAAAAATATTGTGAGTTAATACGCAAGCGGTACGCGGAAATCGCCAGCGGAGACTTAGGGTATGTCCCGGATGCGCTGGGTTGCGTATTGAAGGTACTTAATGAAGTGGCGGCAGACAGCGCCCTTTCAGAGTCGGTCAGGGAAAAGGCAGCCTATGCTGCCGCGAACTTACTGGTGAGCGATTATGTCAATGAATGAAACGTATCAACCCATCAACTGTGATGATTACGACAATCTTGAACTCGCCTGCCAGCACCATTTGTTACTGACGTTGGCGCTCAAAGATGGCGAAGTTCTACAGGCGAAAGCAAATGACCTGGTTTCACGCAAAAATGTGGAATATCTGGTCGCCGATGTCTCGGGTGAAACCCGTGAGCTTCGCCTCGACAAAATTGCCAGCTTCAGCCACCCGCAAATCGGTACCGTGGTGGTCAGCGAATCTTAACCTTTCTTGCACCTTATCAGGCCTACTTTCCATACGATACGTAGGCCTGATAAGCGCAGCCCCATCAGGCACGCCACACCAGACTCACTCCTTCTTCACCTTTTGCCAGCCCTTCATGCGTCACGAAAACCCCTGCTGCCGCAATCAGCGTGTCACCGTAAAACAGTAACGGCGTGGTGTCTCGCCGCCAGGGAGGAATACCCTGTTCCTGCCAGATTTTTTTAAGCTTACGCCCACCGTTGCGCCCGACAATATGCAATAACCCAGGCGCTTTAAAGCGAATACTAACGGCTTCATCAACATGTGGCCTGCGAAGCTCACCCGTAGCGATAAGCTGTATCTCGCCCAACCCTGCAGGTAGCGCCAACGGCGTTTTCCAGGATTGCCACGGGATAACGGTTTCACTTTGCCCGTCAACCGACCTCACCCACCACAGCTGCGACTGATAACGGCGGACGTCATACTCACCAAGGCGAAAACAGGGCGATGCGTCCTCGCGTGCCAACGCGACTTCCTGCCAGATACGTTCTAACGCATCACGGGAAGGCATCGGTGCATTTAATCCTGCCAGCCAGCGACGAAGCAGCGCAGCACGCCGTACGGTACTCATCGTCATTAATGGCCCGAGCAAGAGTGTACCTTGCGCCGTAACGCAGTTGGCTAAATCGCAGGCCAGCAGTTCATCCAGTAAGCTCTCCTGCTCAGCGCACAGCGCGGCGCTGCGGGCCGTGGCTTGCGCAAAGTGCGGCCACCGCTGTTGCAGATGCGGGATAATACGCAGACGTAAGAAGTTGCGATCGTAGGCGTCATCCTGATTACTTTCATCTTCAATCCAGCGTAATTCATGCCGGCGCGCCCACTGTTCAAGCGCATCACGCGTTTGCATCAACAGCGGTCGAATGAGTTGGGTACCGCTAAAAGGCGAACTTTCCCCCATGGCCGAAAGCCCTGCAGGACCACTGCCACGCTTAAGCGCTAACAAAAATGTCTCACATTGATCGTCCAGATGCTGAGCGGTCATCAGCACCTCTCCAGGCAGCAGCGTCTGCGCAAAGGCCTGATAGCGCGCTCGTCGGGCCTGCGCCTCGATGCCCAACCCATCATCCTGCAAATGAACCCGCTCAACCACCAGCGGCACCTGCCACTGCGCACATACCGTCTCACAGTGCTGTACCCAACTGTTTGCGTGCGGGCTTAATCCGTGATGAATGTGGATGGCCCGCAGAGAGACCTCCGGGTGCTGAATTCGCCACAGCACCAGTTGGTGCAACAGCACGGTAGAGTCGAGGCCGCCGCTAAAGGCAACGAGGATCGCGTTAGTGTTCAGAAGTGAAGTATTCAGCGTAAGTGTCGTCATGATGATTGCTTACAATAGCATTGCCCGGCACGTTACCGGGCTAAAGCTACAATGACAAGCCTTACAGCTCGTACAGTTCAAGTGGTAATCCGTCTGGATCGTTAAAAAACGTAAAGCGTTTACCGGTAAAGGGATCGATGCGCACTGGCTCACATTTCACATGATGGGCTTCAAGATGAGCAATCGACTTTTCCACATCCTCGACGCTGAACGCCAGATGACGTAAACCGCAGGCTTCCGGTCTACTGGGGCGACAGGGTGGGAAAGGAAAAGAAAAAAGCTCAATCACGTACTGGCCGTTCAGCGCCAGATCGCCTTTCCAGGAGTCACGTTCTTCCCGGTAGGCTTCACTCATTAACGTGAAGCCTAATACATCACAGTAAAATGCCTTACTGGCCCTGTAGTCCGTCGCAATAATGGCAATATGGTGAACCTGTTTTAACCCCAGCATGTTCTTCGCCTCTTTAATTTTACTCTCAGCACGTTACTCGTGCGCAACGGGTTCCGGCAAGTCGTTATGCCATTTTCAGGACTCTGACACGATACACGCCGTCCTCACCCAACTTAGCCCCATGAATGTCAGTTTCAAATCCAGGGTAGCGCTGCCCCACCGAGCACAGCATCAGCAGGAAATCGAGTACTGACCGGCTTTTTTCTGTGATCATTTCTCCGGGCATCAGCAGCGGGACACCTGGAGGATAAGGCAAGATCATATTGGCGGAAACACGCCCTACCAGTTGATCAAGAGTGACTGTCTCGACGTCACCTTTAATTTGCCGCTGCCAGGCCTGATGAGGCGTCATTTTCATTTCCGGCAACGTATCGAATGCCCGCAGCATCAACCCGGAGAGATCGTGTTGGCGGATCAATCGATGGATTCCCTGTGCCAGATCCTGAATGCGCATAGTGCGATAAAAATCGGGATCCTCAGCATACAGATCCGGCAGCATATTTTTAACGCGTAAATTCAGATCGTACGAACGTTTAAATTCCGTTAGTCCACGCAGGAGACCCATCGCCCGGGTTTTATCAATGCCGATACTGAACAGGAACAACAGATTATACGGGCCCGTTTTCTCCACGACGACACCGCGTTCATCAAGGAATTTCGCCACCAGTGCAGCGGGGATACCCTCTTCGCTCATATTTCCCTGCTCATCCATCCCTGGCGTCAGAATGGTCACTTTCACCGGGTCGAGGTACATATGGTCGGCATCAGCATCAACAAACCCATGCCAGTCTTCACCTGGTGCTACTGGCCAGCACTCTGCTTCATCCACTTTTTCGGGCTGCCAGATATCAAAGAACCAGCCATCTGACTCTTCGCGTAGCCGCTGTACTTCTTTGCGAAAATGCAGCGCCCGCTCCACCGAACGATTGATTAACCGCTTACCTGAGTTACCCCGCAACATTGCCGCCGCCGTTTCTATCGACGCCACTATCGGGTAGCTTGGAGACGTGGAGGTGTGCATCATAAAGGCTTCGTTGAACGTATCTTCGTCATAATCGCCTTTAATATGAATCAGCGAAGCCTGCGACAGCGCAGCCAGCATCTTGTGGGTGGACTGAGTTTCAAAAATCACTTTTCCCGGCACCCGCTCACCGCTCATACCACTTTTCCCCTGATAGATCGGATGAAAATGGGTATACGGCACCCAGGCCGAATCAAAATGAATAGAAGGCACATCCAGCGTTTGCTTGATCCAGTTAGTGTTGTAGAGCAACCCGTCGTAAGTGGAGTTAGTAATTACCGCATGCACCGGCCATTGCGCCTGTACCGTCTCTGCGACCTTGCGCTCGATACTCTCCCGGGTAAATTCACTCTTAGGTATACCACCAAGGATACCCAGCGCATTACGCGTCGGCTTGAGCCATACGGGCACGACATCGCTCATCATCAGCAAATGCGCCAGAGACTTATGACAGTTGCGGTCAATCAGTAACGTACTTCCCGAAGGGGCGGCATACATACCGACAATTTTATTCGATGTCGAAGTGCCATTAGTGACCATATAGCTTTGCTCGGCACCAAACGTGCGTGCAATGTACTCCTCCGCTTCGAGGTGCGGACCGGTATGGTCGAGCAGCGATCCCAGCTCAGTCACCGAAATGGAGACATCAGCCTTAAGCGTATTGCCGCCAAAGAAATCATAGAACAGGCAACCGACCGGGCTTTTCTGGTATGCCGTTCCCGCCATATGCCCTGGGGTACAAAAAGTGTACTTTCCCTCTTTCACGTAGGTAAACAGTGCTTTGGTAAAAGGTGGCGTTATGTTGTCGAGGTATTCATTGGTGTACTGGCGAATACGCGTGGCAATATCGTCAGACTGACCCAATGCGTACTCAAAGAACCACAGCGCCATGCGCAGATCGTGTGCGCTGACATCCATCGTCGAATGGGTATTAATAAAGGCGTAAAGTGGGAGGTATTCGTTAAGCTGGTTGATGTCGCTACACAAATCCAGGCTGTATTCATCCCAGTCAAAAATGACGCCACAGATACGCGGGTTGTGCTCAATAAATTTCAGCAGGTCGTTGCTATTCTGCGGCCAGATTATCTGAAATCCCTGCTGCTGTAGCGCACGTTCAAGCTCCTTGATGGGCTCATCTTTGTAAAAGACGCCATGCGGTCCCATGATGGCAATGATATTCATGCGTTCCTCCTGGAAAAACCTTAGTTAATCATAGCCTGGTCAAACCGCAGGTAAAAAAAAGGGCCACAACGTTGTGGCCCTTTTCAGAATAAATGCAGTTTAGGCGTAGCCGTAGCTCATCAGACGCTGATAACGACGGTTTTTCAAATCATCTTTGCTTAACACGTCAAGATCGGCAAGATCGGACAACAGCTGTGCTTTCAGTGATGCCGCCATCACTTCCGGGTTGCGGTGTGCGCCACCCAGCGGCTCAGGGATGATAGAGTCGATAAGTTTCAGCTCTTTCAGACGCGGTGCGATAATCCCCATCGCTTCTGCAGCGAGCGGGGCTTTGTCTGCGCTTTTCCACAGAATAGAAGCACAACCTTCCGGGGAGATAACGGAATAGGTGCTGTATTGCAGCATATTCACTTTATCACCCACACCGATTGCCAGTGCACCACCGGAACCACCTTCACCGATAACAGTGCAGATGACCGGCACGCTCAGACGTGACATCTCACGCAGATTACGCGCAATCGCTTCAGACTGGCCACGTTCTTCCGCGCCCACACCCGGGTAAGCCCCTGGGGTATCGATGAAAGTGATGATCGGCATATTGAAACGCTCAGCCATTTCCATCAGACGCAACGCTTTACGATAGCCTTCCGGCGCTGGCATGCCGAAGTTACGACGAATTTTCTCTTTGGTCTCACGGCCTTTCTGATGACCGATGATCATCACCGGACGGCCATCCAGACGCGCGATGCCGCCGACAATGGCCTTGTCATCCGCATAGGCACGATCGCCCGCCAGCTCATCAAATTCATCAAACGCCAGGCGGACATAATCCAGGGTGTATGGACGCTGTGGATGGCGGGCCAACTGGGCTACCTGCCATGCGCCAAGATCGGCGAAGATTTTGCGCGTCAGTTCTACGCTCTTTTCACGCAGACGATGCACTTCTTCATCGATGTTAATATCCAGTTTCTCATCCTGACGGCTAACCGCAGTCAGAGAATCGATTTTTGCTTCCAGCTCTGCAATCGGCTGTTCAAAATCAAGGAAATTCAGACTCATAGTATTCCTGTATTAGTCAAACTCCAGTTCCACCTGCTCCGAACCAATAAGGCCACGGAGATCGTTTAACAAACGATCGCTCGGAGAGACACGCCACGTTGCGCCAAAACGCAATCGTGCTCGTGCATCCGCCCTCTGATAGTAGAGATGTACTGGAATTGTCCCCGAGCGGTGGGGTTCCAGAGACTGACGGAGTCGGTTTAAAAGCTGGTCATCAATTTGCCTGTCCGTCAGCGAGATAGCAAGCCCGCGAGCATATTTTTCCCGGGCTTCGTCAATATCCATGACTTCACGGGCCATCATTTTAAGCCCACCGCTGAAGTCATCAAAGCTGACCTGTCCGCTGACGATAAGTATGCGGTCTTTTTCCAGCAATTGCTGGTATTTATCCAGGGCATCGGTAAATAACATCACTTCCAGACGCCCGGAACGGTCATCCAGTGTACAGATGCCGATACGATTGCCGCGCTTGGTGACCATTACCCGCGCAGCAATGACGAGCCCCGCAGCCGTAG
The DNA here is from genome assembly GCF_028069815.1 of Citrobacter sp. Awk 2. Classification (NCBI taxonomy): domain Bacteria; kingdom Pseudomonadati; phylum Pseudomonadota; class Gammaproteobacteria; order Enterobacterales; family Enterobacteriaceae; genus Citrobacter; species Citrobacter sp. Awk 2. Next base: position 23,667 of record NZ_JANEWL010000035.1, on the reverse strand, counting down.
TAACTTTACCACGTTCTGTCGGATGCATGTCTTTCAGCCTGTAGCCTCCGACATAGCGCTCAATTTCTTTTAAATACTGGTTGATAGGGTGTCCCGTCAGGTAAAGCCCTAACGTTTCACGCTCACCGTCCAGTACCACCTGTTCCGGCCACGGCTGGCAGCTGGCATAGGATTGCTCGATTTGTTCCGGTTCTTCCGCCAGTACGCCAAACATATCGGCCTGACCGATAGCTTCCGCTTTCGCATGTTGATCGGCGGCTTTAAGCGCATCGTTCAGTGAGTTCATCAGTGCTGCGCGATGCGGCCCCAGGCGGTCAAACGCCCCGGACATAATCAGCTTTTCCAGCACCCGGCGATTGAGTTTTTTGATATCCGTACGGGCACAGAGATCAAACAGCTCGCGGAAGTAACCGCCTTTATTACGCGCCTCAATGATAGCTTCAATTGGCCCCTCACCCACGCCTTTTATCGCGCCGATACCGTAGACAATCTCGCCATCATCGTTAACGTGAAAATGGTACAATCCGGAGTTGATATCTGGCGGCAGGATTTTCAGCCCCATACGCCAGCATTCATCCACTAACCCCACCACTTTCTCGGTGTTATCCATATCGGCTGTCATCACCGCCGCCATAAACTCAGCGGGGTAATGTGCTTTCAGCCACAGCGTCTGGTAAGAGACCAGCGCATAGGCAGCGGAGTGCGATTTGTTAAATCCGTAACCGGCGAATTTCTCCACCAGGTCAAAGATTTTCATCGCCAGCTCGCCGTCTACACCGCGCTTTTTCGCCCCTTCTTCAAAGGTGCCGCGCTGTTTGGCCATCTCCTCTGGCTTTTTCTTACCCATCGCACGACGCAGCATGTCCGCGCCACCAAGGGTATACCCAGACAGTTCCTGGGCAATCTGCATGACCTGTTCCTGATACAGGATAATGCCGTAGGTTGGCTCCAGTACCGGTTTCAGGCATTCATGTTGCCACTGCACATCCGGGTAAGAGATCTCTTCACGCCCGTGCTTACGGTCAATAAAGTTATCTACCATCCCCGACTGTAGCGGACCGGGGCGGAACAGTGCCACCAGGGCTATCATATCTTCGAAGCAGTCAGGCTGCAGTCGCTTGATAAGATCTTTCATACCGCGGGATTCAAGCTGGAAGACGGCTGTCGTCTCCGAGCGTTGCAGCATGTCAAAACTTTTCTTGTCGTCCAGCGGGATAGCGGCGATATCCAGCGGCGGTTCGCCGTTCTTCTCACGCCGCGCGTTGATCATCTCCAGCGCCCAGTTGATGATGGTGAGCGTGCGCAGGCCGAGGAAGTCGAACTTCACCAGGCCGGCGTATTCCACGTCGTTCTTATCAAACTGGGTAACCGGGTGCAGCCCCTGCTCATCACAGTACAGCGGTGCAAAATCAGTAATTTTTGTCGGGGCGATAACGACACCACCGGCGTGTTTACCCGCGTTACGCGTGACGCCTTCCAGCTTGCGCGCCATATCAATAAGCGCCCTAACCTCTTCATCTGCCTCATAGATTTCCGGCAGTTGAGGTTCAGCCTCAAAGGCTTTAGCCAGCGTCATACCCGGATCGGGCGGTACCAGTTTCGAGATACGGTCAACAAACCCGTATGGGTGCCCCAGTACTCGACCCACGTCGCGGATAACCGCTTTCGCCGCCATGGTACCGAAGGTAATAATCTGCGAAACCGCATCGCGCCCATACATTTCCGCGACGTGTTCAATGACCTGGTCGCGTTTCTCCATACAGAAGTCAACGTCAAAATCAGGCATCGAGACACGTTCCGGGTTCAGGAAGCGTTCGAACAGCAGGTCAAATTCCAGCGGATCAAGGTCGGTAATTTTTAACGCGTAAGCCACCAGCGAGCCCGCACCAGAACCACGTCCTGGGCCTACCGGTACACCGTTATCTTTCGACCACTGGATAAACTCCATTACGATCAGGAAGTAGCCCGGGAAACCCATCTGGTTGATAACTTTAAGTTCAACTTCCAGACGTTCATCATAAGGCGGGCGCTTCTGCGCACGGACTTCAGGATCGGGGAACAAAAATTCCAGACGTTCTTCCAGGCCCTCACGCGATTTCGCGACGAGGAAATCCTCGGTGGTCATATCGCCTGTCGGGAACTGCGGCAAGAAGTATTCGCCCAGGCGCACCGTCACGTTACAACGTTTGGCAATCTCGACGGTGTTTTCCAGCGCTTCCGGGATATCGGAGAACAGCTCGCACATCTCCTCTTCGCTGCGCATATACTGCTGCGGCGAGTAGTTGCGAGGGCGTTTGGGATCATCAAGCGTAAAACCGTCGTGGATCGCCACGCGAATTTCGTGTGCGTCAAAGTCACCGGTTTCAAGGAAGCGAACATCGTTGGTCGCGACCACCGGCAGGCCGCGTGTTTCGGCCAGCGCTACTGCAGCATGCAGGTAATTTTCTTCATCCTGGCGACCGGTACGGATCAGCTCAAGGAAGTAGCAATCAGGGAAATGCTCTTCATAAAACGCCACGCACTCGTCGACCAGTGCGCTGTTCCCACGCAACAGGCTGCGTCCGACGTCGCCCATACGGCCGCCGGAAAGCAAGATTAACCCTTCTTTTAGCTCTATCAGCCAGTCTCTGTCGATAACCGGCCCTTCTGCGCCATAGCCGCGCTGATAGGCTTTTGATATCAACAATGTCAGGTTCTGGTAGCCCGTATTATTAGCCGCCAGTACCGTCAGTTGCGTGAGTTCATCACCCAATAGTTCGCTACGGACATGAAAATCTGCGCCAACAATCGGCTTAATACCTGCGCCATGACCCGCTCCGTAAAACTTCACCAGACCACACAGGTTGGTAAAATCGGTGATCGCCAGCGCAGGCATGCCCAACGCGGCCGCCTTTTTCACCAGCGGCCCGGTTTTCGCCAGCCCATCGATCATGGAGTAGTCGCTGTGCACCCGCAGGTGGACGAAACGAGGTTCAGACATCTTCAGATTCCTTTAACACAAGAATCAGGACGTGAGTCCCAGTGCGCGTTTGACAGGAGCAAAACTGCGACGATGGTGCTCAATTGCACCATGCTCAGAGAGCGCAGCCAGATGAAAAGCGGTTGGATAACCTTTGTGCTGAGCAAAGCCATACTGCGGGAAAACCTTATCCAGCTCGGCCATTTCAGCATCGCGCGTTACTTTCGCCAGGATGGACGCTGCGCTGATTTCCGCAACGCGGCTGTCACCTTTTACCACCGCCATCGACGGTACCGGCAATGTCGGGCAACGGTTTCCATCGATCAAAACGTACTCCGGCGCAATATGCAAACCTGCAACCGCACGCTGCATTGCCAGCATCGTGGCGTGCAGAATGTTCAATTCGTCGATTTCATGGGGTTCCGCACGACCCAGGCTCCAGCTTAACGCTTTATCTTTGATTTCATCAAAAAGCGCCAGTCGACGCTTTTCCGACAATTTTTTGGAGTCGTTAAGACCCACTATCGGACGTGCCGGGTCAAGGATAACAGCGGCAGTCACTACCGCGCCAACCAATGGACCACGCCCAACTTCATCCACACCCGCCACCAAATGCGTATGTGGATAAACAAATTCAATCATTGTGCTAACTCCAGAACTGCATCCGCTGCCTGCTCATCCGCATTGCAACGGATCTGCTGGTGCAATTCGCGGAACGTATCGTGCATCGCATGGCTGGTTTTACCGTTCGCCAGCAAAGGCAGCAACGCGTGCGCCAGCGCCTGGGGTTCACATTCATCCTGCAACAGCTCTTTGACGAGTTCTCTTCCCGCCAGCAGGTTAGGCAGCGATACGTAATCGGTCTTCACCAGACGTTTTGCCAACCAGAAAGTGAAAGGTTTCATACGATAGCCGACAACCATTGGGCATTTCGCCAGCATACATTCCAGTGCAGCCGTGCCAGAGGCCAACAGCGCAGCATCACTGGCGACCATTGCTTCACGTCCCATTCCGTTGAGCATATGCACGGAAAGTTCCGGGGCAACCTCAGCCTTGATACGTTCAAATTGCTCGCGCCGTTTGGCATTGACCAACGGCACGACGACTTCGAGATCCGGATAATGCTGACGTAATAACTGCGCCGTTTTCAGGAAATCGGCGCTGAGCATCTCCACTTCTGCACCACGACTCCCAGGCAAAAGCGCCAGGCAGTGAGCATCATGAGGAATGCCTAACACATCACGCGCCGCGTTTTTATCCGGGTCCAGCGGCATGGCGTCCGCCATGGTGTGACCGATAAAGCGACACGGGACGTTAAATTTGTCATAAAACGCTTTTTCGAAAGGCAGAAAGGCCAGCACCATATTGGTGGATCTGCCTATTTTGAAAACGCGTTTCTGTCGCCAGGCCCATACAGAGGGGCTGACATAATGAATGGTTTTAATACCCTGCGATTTCAGATTACCTTCAAGGGTAATGTTGAAATCAGGCGCATCAATCCCGACGAAAACATCCGGCTTAAGGTCGGTGAATCGGCGAGTAAGATCGGCACGGATATGCAGTAAACGGCGCAGGCGCCCGAGCACTTCTACAATGCCCATTACTGCCAGTTCTTCCATTTCGTACCAGGCTTCACAGCCTTCCGCCTGCATCAATGGACCCGCAACGCCAACAAAACGCGCATTGGGAACACGAGCCTTGAGTGCACGAATTAAACCGGCACCAAGAATATCGCCGGAGGTTTCTCCGGCGACAAGGGCAATCGTTAAAGGACGCTGCTCAGTCATTAACGAATCAGACCACGCGTTGAGCGTTCAAAGAAATCACTAAAAGCCTGAACATCGGGGTACTGCTTCGCCAGTTCGGCGATTTCCGGTTTCACTTCCTCAAGCGTTTTACCGCTGCGGTACAGCGCTTTATAGGCGTTGCGGATCGCGGTAATGGCTTCACGGGTGAATCCGCGGCGTTTCAGACCTTCGATGTTAACGCCAAATGGCGTTGCGTGGTTGCCCTGGGCGATAACGTACGGTGGGACGTCCTGGGCTACGCCAGAGCAGCCCCCCACCATCACGTGTGCACCAATAATGCAGAACTGATGCACCGCGGTCATGCCGCCGATGATAACAAAATCATCAAGCGAAACATGTCCGGCAAGTGTCGCGTTATTCGCCAGAATGCAGCGGTTACCGACCGTACAATCATGCGCAACGTGTGCATTAATCATCAGTAAGTTATCGCTGCCCACCTTCGTCAACCCACCGCCTTGCACTGTGCCACGATGAATGGTGACGCTTTCGCGAATGCGGTTGCGATCGCCAATTTCCACACGGGTCGGTTCACCAGCATATTTCAGGTCCTGGTTCACTTCACCAATGGAGGCAAACTGATAAATCTCGTTATCGCGACCAATTTTTGTATGGCCATTCACGACAACGTGAGACTTCAGTACGGTACCCTCACCAATTTCAACATGGGGTCCAACAATACAAAATGGGCCAATGTGAGCATTAGCGCCAATGCTGGCGCCGTCTTCGACAATGGCAGTTGGGTGAATAAAGGCGGATTTATCAATCACGTATCAGGCCTCCCGGCTACGGGCACACATCATCGTTGCTTCGCACACAACTTTACCGTCGACCAGCGCAACCCCTTTGAAACGGGTCAGGCCGCGGCGCGTTTTCTCGAAAGTCACTTCCATGATCATCTGATCGCCTGGCACGACAGGACGCTTAAAGCGTGCTTCATCAATACCGGCGAAATAATACAGTTCGCCTGGCTCCAGTTTTCCTACGCTTTTAAACGCCAGAATACCCGTGGCCTGCGCCATCGCTTCCAGAATCAACACGCCAGGAAAAATCGGTTTACCTGGGAAGTGGCCCTGAAAGAAAGGCTCGTTAACGGATACATTTTTCACTGCGCGCAGAAAACGACCTTCTTCAAAATCCAGCACGCGGTCTACCAGTAAAAACGGAAAACGGTGCGGCAGAAGTTCTAAAATCTCTTCAATATGCAGAGTATGAGTGTTAGTAGTCAAAATACTCTTCCTGTCTAAATATACTAAAAGGCAATAATAACACGGCCTGCCGCAATCCCAGGAATGTGACAGGCCGTAAAGTCAGACATGCGTAAAACGATGTATTAGTCTTGTTGATTAACCTTGCGCTCAATCGCTTTGAGGCGCTTGCTCATATCATCAATGTTCATCACCAGTGCAGCTGTTTTACGCCATACCTTGTTGGGTTGTAGCGGAATGCCTGAGGAGTAGACGCCAGGTTCTGTGATAGGACGCATCACCATACCCATGCCAGTTACCGTGACTTTGTCGCATATTTCCATATGCCCATTAATCACGCTGGCTCCGCCAATCATGCAGTAACGGCCAATCTTCAGGCTACCCGCCATAATGACGCCACCGGCTACCGCCGTATTGTCGCCAATCACGACGTTATGCGCAATCTGGCACTGGTTATCAATGATAACACCATTACCGATCACGGTATCGTCCAGCGCACCACGGTCAATCGTGGTACATGCGCCAATCTCAACACGATCGCCAATAATCACGCGACCCAGTTGTGGGATCTTCACCCAGTTACCGCGATCGTTCGCATAACCAAATCCGTCGGATCCGACAACAGTGCTGGACTGGATCAGGCAATTTTCACCGATCTGAATGTCGTGGTAAATCGTCACATTCGCCCACAAGCGTGAACCTGCGCCGATTTTTGTGTTTTTTCCAACGAAGCAACCCGCGCCGATGATCACGTTATCGCCCAGTTCTACGCCAGACTCAATGACCGCATTCGCGCCCACAGAAACATTGTTACCCAACTTCGCCGTTGCATCGATCACTGCACTGGGTGCAATATTTTGCGCAGGCTGAGGCGTGGTATCTAAAATTTGCGCCATTCGTGCATAGGTCAGGTAGGGATTCTTCACTACCAATGCAGCACTCTTAGCAAACGGAAGATCGTCCTGCGTCATCACAACGGCAGAAGCCTGGCATGCACTCAGGTGCTCACGGTACTTTGGATTCACCATGAACGTGATATTGCCAGTTTGCGCAGATTGCATGGACGCTACGCCGGTGATGGCGATATCGCCATCACCGTGTAATTCTGCATCCAACTGCTCTGCTAAATCAGCCAGTCGAATTGAAGGCATTACTTATTTAACCTGTTTCAGTACGTCAGCGGTGATGTCTTTTACATCGCTGCTGTTGTATGCAACGGTGTTCGCGTCAACAACCAGATCGATGCTCTGGCTGCTCGCAACAGATTTCACAGCTGTCTGGATACGATTAACCAGCTTGCCACGTTCTTCGTTAGAACGACGTTGACGATCCTGCTCGAAAGCCTGCGCTTTCTGAGAGAAAGTCTGGCGCTGAGCCATTACGTCTTTTTCCAGCTTGGTACGGTCGCTGCCTGCTTTCATTGATTGCAGACGCTGCATTTTAGATTGCAGGTCGGATTCCATACGCTGCAGTTCACTGGCGCGGCCTTTGAACTCATTTTCCAGCGTAGTAGAAACACCCGTCTTCTGTGCAACCTGTTGGAACAGGCTACCCATGTTGACGATTGCAATTTTGTCAGCAGCCTGTGCGGACGTTGCCATCGCTAAACCGAGACCTGCAGCTAATAACCACTTTTTCACAATTAACTCCTTACCATCCCATTTGCACCCGAAGGTGCAGTTCTTTGCGTGGCCAGGCGATCCCATGCAAGATCGCCTAAAGTCATCGCTACACTACCACTACATTCCTTTGCGAAGAACAATTACCAGGTTTTACCAATGTTAAACTGGAACTGTTCCGCTTTGTCTCCATCGTACTTCTTGAACGGTTGGGCGTAGGAGAAAACCAACGGCCCCAATGGGGACATCCATTGTAACGCGATACCCGCAGACATACGGATATTATTCGGATCGCTGTAGTCTGGCACGCCAAGTGCACGAGTGTCGGCAGTGTTCTGCCAGTTCGTATCCCACACGGTACCCATATCCCAGAAGAAGGAGGTACGCACCGAGTTAGCATATTTATCGCTGATAAACGGCGTAGGTGTGATGAATTCCAGGCTGGCTACAGCCATGGCGTTACCGCCGACTGCATCGTCTGATTTACACAGCGCAGCGCCCGTACACTCTTCGTAGTTGTCATTATTGTCTCTATCGCCAGAATAAGCCCCGTTCTTATAGACGGCTTTCGGGCCGATAGTATTGGACTGGAAGCCACGCACGGTGCTGGAACCACCCGCGTAGAAGTTCTCATAGAACGGCATCTCTTTACTGCCTATGCCATCACCATAGCCCAGCTTGGTACGTCCCAGAACCACCCATTTGTGGTCGTCATCGATCGGCACATAGGTCGCCGTATCCAACGTCGCTTTATAGTATTCGTTATCAGAACCCGGAACAGTCACTTTACCGTTCAGGTTGACACGCGTACCTTCCGTAGGGAAATACCCACGGTCCAGCTTGTTGTAGGTCCAACCGTAGTTGAAGGTAAAGTCATCTGCGGCAAAGCTGCTGGTATCATCTTGTCCCATTGAATCAAGATAACGATCCATCGCAATCTGCGGCTGCATGTTGGACAGTTTGTTATGCACATAACCCAGGCCTGCGCGCAACGTGTTGTATTCGTTGACCGGGAAGCCCAGCGTTACGTCCGTACCATAGCTTTTGTTGGTATAGTCGGACAGATCTGCATCATCTGCCTCAAAGTCGTTATAGAAGACACGACCACCGAGACTCACACCATCGACGGTGAAGTACGGGTTGGTGACAGACAGCTCAGTATAGGTCTGATAGTCGTTTTTGGTGCCGCTAATCCCGACTGAATAACCGGTACCTAACCAGTTATCCTGCTGAACGCCCGCCTGGAAGCTTACGCCACTTTCAGTGCCGTAACCCACACCGAAGTTAAAGCTACCGGTGTTGCGTTCTTTCACCTTATAGACCACATCAACCTGATCAGGACTGCCCGGAACACGTTGAGTATCGGTATCGACAGTTTCAAAGTAACCCAGACGGTTCAGACGCTCTTTACCCTGGTCAACCAGATCGCTGCCCAACCAGGCGCCTTCCATCTGGCGCATTTCGCGGCGCAGTACGGAATCTTTCGAAGTGTCATTACCTTCAAAACGGATCTTACGCACATAGAAACGGTTACCCGCATCCACGTTTACACGCAATTTAACGGTTTTGTCTGCATCGTTGATTTCAGGCTGCGACTGTACACGCGGGTAGGCATAACCATAGCGTCCCAGAAGCTTCTTGATATCATCTTCCATTTTGGTCACTTTGGTGCCGTTATAGAGTTCACCCGGTTCGATTTTCGTCAGGGTCTCAATTTCGGCAGAGTGTCCAGCCAGGTTACCACTCACCTGGACCCCAGAAAGCTTGTACTGCTCGCCTTCTGTGATGTTAACGGTGATGTAGATACCTTTTTTATCCGGCGTCAGGCTAACCTGCGTGGAATCGATATTGAAGCGAGCATAACCGCGATCCAGATAGTAACTGCGCAGGGTTTCAAGGTCGCCGGCCAGTTTCTGTTTCTGGTATTTACGATCGCCCACCACGTTCCACCACGGTACTTCATCGCGTAGTTGGAAGTGAGAGATAAGCTCGTCGGTTGTGAAGGCGTGGTTGCCGACGATATTGATCTGTTGGATCTTCGCCGAAACGCCTTCCTGGAAGACCAGTTTGAGGTCAACGCGGTTACGCGGCAACGGCGTTACCACCGCTTTCACACTGGCGCTGTATTTACCGACGCTATAGTAGAAATCTTCCAGGCCTTTTTCGATATCGGCAAGCGTTGTGCGATCCAGAGACTCGCCAACACGTACGCCAGACGCCTCGAGGTTTTGCTTCAGCATGTCATCTTTTACCGATTTGTTACCGGAGAAAGTGATGCTGGCAATCGTCGGACGTTCTTTTACCTGAACCAGAAGGGTATCACCATCGCGCAGGACGCGGACATCCTCAAAGTTACCGGTGGCGAACAGAGCACGAATGGTATTACTGATATCTTCATCATTAACCGTGTCGCCTGTGCGCACCGGCATACTGAGGAGAGCCGCACCAACGGCGACTCGCTGTAGGCCTTCGAAATGAATGTCCTTCACTACGAACCCTTCAGCACCGTATACGGTGGCGCTGCTAAACAGCAGCGACGCTATGAGCAACTTTTTCATCGCCATCGTTATTATGCGTTCTTCCTAACACTCTCTTACAACCGAGAGAAATCATTGAAAAGTGCAAGCCCCATTAACAACACCAGCAAGATAGAGCCAATGCGATAACTAAAGTCTTGAACCCGCTCGGATACCGGACCGCCCTTCAGCTTTTCAATCGCCAGGAACAGCAGATGCCCCCCGTCAAGAACGGGCAACGGAAACAGGTTAATTATCCCTAAGTTCACGCTGATAAGCGCAAGGAACATCAGGTAATAAATAACCCCGAACTCCGCTGACATCCCAGCCCCCTGGGCGATAGAAATCGGCCCACTGAGGTTGTTCAGTTTTACATCACCGGTAATCAATTTTCCCAGCATACTGACCGTTAGCTTCATCAACTGCCACGTTTTATCCGAGGCTTCGAGGATGGCGCTGAATGGCCCATACTGGCGTACAGTCTTATACTCATCAGGCAGAGGGATAATTTTAGGCACTACGCCCGCAAAACCTTCGGCCTTTCCGTTACCCGGTTTTGAATCCGGGGTTAACGTCAAAGACAAGGAATTCCCTTGTCTTTCAATTTCTAGCGCTAGCGGCTTATCAGGATTATCGCGCACCAACGTCACGAACGTCATCCATTGCGTCAGCGGCTGACCATTGACTTTAACGATCCTGTCGCCAGCTTGCAAACCCGCCTTACTTGCCGCGGAGTTAACCTGCACTTCTGACAGCACCGGTTCAATCTGCGGACCACGTGGACGAATGCCCAAACTAGAGACGGGATCCTCTTTGTCTGGCTCAAATGCCCAATGGCGTAAATCCAGCGTTTTGTCCTGTCGCTGGTTACTGCCAAACTGCGCCACGCTGATGGTCGTATGCTCATCGCCAATTTTGGATACCAGTTGCAATCGGACGGTATCCCAATCAGGGGTTTCGATACCATCAACCGCTTTTAGTTCCGTACCTGGCTGAATTTGCGCCTGGGCAGCAATCGAGTTGGGTGTTATTTCACCAACAACCGGGCGAACGCCAGGGACACCGATGATAAAGACCAGCCAGTAGGCAAAAATAGCGAAGAGGAAATTTGCAATCGGGCCTGCAGCAATAATGGCCGCGCGCTGCCCAACTGTTTTATTGTTGAAAGCGTAGTGGCGCAGCTCCGGTACAACTGGTTCAGCGCGCTCATCCAGCATTTTGACGTAACCGCCGAGGGGGATTAAGGCGATAACGTATTCCGTACCCTGTTTATCGGTACGGCGCCAAAGCGCTTTTCCAAAGCCAATGGAAAAGCGCTCGACGCGGACTCCGCAGCGCCGTGCAACCCAGAAATGACCAAATTCATGCACGGTGATAAGTACACCAAGTGCAACGATGAATGCAGCCAGATTCCAGAGAATACTCAGCATAAGACCATCCGTTAGAGCGTCCTGAATACCAGTAACAACAGGCAAGCAAAGACCGGCACCGCAGCCGTCAGGCTGTCAATACGATCCAGAATACCACCGTGTCCTGGGATTAAGTGACCACTGTCCTTAATACCTGCTTCACGCTTAAACATACTCTCGGTCAGGTCACCCAGCACGGAGGCCAGGGCTGCAACGATGGAGCAAATGAGCAAGGTGACAGGCGCAACTTCAAGATTCGCCCACATACCATAACCCCACGAGATTACAGCTGCAGTGGCAAGTCCGCCAATAAAACCCTGCCAGGTTTTACCAGGAGAAACCTTCGGCGCCAGTTTATGTTTGCCAAACATCTTACCAAACATATACGCACCTGAATCCGCTCCCCAAACGAGGATCATGACATAGAGCAGCCATAGCGCGCCACTATAATGATTCTCATCATAGTGCCAGGCACGTAGCGCCAGCATTCCCCAAAAGAAAGGAACAATGGTTAACACGCCGAAAATTATGCGTAATGTTTTGGAATTACGCCAGACCGAGGCTGAACCGGGGTAAAACAGCACCAGTAATAGCGCCACGGCCCACCAGCCCAGCGACGCCCAAAGCGACACCTCAACCAGCGGTTGGTGAATGTTATGATGATACTCAGGCAGCAAAAACAGCATCAGTGCCAGCAATAGCCCGCACAAAACCGCCAACCAGACTCGCTGTGTACGAGTGGCAAAACCGCTTAACTGTCCCCATTCCCACGCGGCCAGCATACAGACGACCAGCGTAACAATGGCGAACCCCACCGGCGGCAACAAAAACAACGCCGCGATGACAACGGGTATTAAAACAAAAGCAGAAATCAGGCGATACTTCAGCAAAAGCGACCCCCATCAGGCTTTTTCATCACCGGGCTCGGTGCCGCCGAAACGACGCTCACGATTAGCAAAGGCATGTAGCGCACCTTCAAAGTCTTGTTCATCGAAATCGGGCCAGAGAACATCCGTAAAGTAAAGTTCGGCGTAGGCAATTTGCCACAACAAAAAATTACTAATTCGATGCTCTCCCCCAGTCCTTATCACTAAATCCACAGGAGCCAGCTCATGCATACAAACTTGCTGACCAAGCATCTCTTCATCAATTTGCTCCGGACGCAACAGACCTTCCTGCACCTGTTGTGCCAGTTGCCTGACGCCCTGGACAATATCCCACCGTCCGCCGTAATTCGCGGCAATATTCAGCGTTAACCCGGTATTCTGGGCGGTAAGCGCTTCCGACTTGCGAATCCGTTCTTGCAAACGTGTGTTAAATCGACTGATATCCCCAATAATACGCAGGCGCACGTTATGGCGGTGCAGGTTTTTCACTTCGCTATCAAGTGCCCACACAAACAACTCCATTAACGCACTGACTTCCTGCGCTGGTCGGTTCCAGTTCTCACTGCTAAAGGCATACAGCGTTAACGCATCAATACCGTTATTGGCAGCAAAAGAGACAGCCCGGCGGACGGATTTTGCTCCGGCCTTATGCCCAAAGGCGCGGATCTTCCCTTGCTTTTTCGCCCAGCGGCCATTGCCATCCATGATAATTGCGACATGGCGACAACCATGTGCTGGCAAATTTTCGCTTAATGGTTTAGTTGCAGACAACATAACGCGTTTTTAGTCCCTGAAAGGATTATACGGTACTCAGGAATACTGAAGCCTTTGCGCTTCATCCTTCAGGCTGCCTCTTCGTTGGCTGTGCTTATTCGCCCCTGTCACATACTATTTGTATGCTCCAGGGAACTCATTCACTTGCCGCCTTGATGCAACCTGAATGATTTTGTGCATCCACAAAAAAGCCGTGTCAAACCACGGCTTACCCGATCGAAAAAAAGCAAATACCTGCGATCGGGTGGCGCAGACTATATCACTGAAGCCCAACGCTAACAAATAGCACGATCCCCCACAGGGGGATTATCATCAGCTTGAGAGTCGTGTCACTTGTTTTGTCGCGACATCTCTGGCGATAGCATCGACCCTCAGCACATCATCAACGCTCTGCGGTTCCTGCAAATCCATCTTATCCAGTACGGATAAATTGAGATCGGCGATATCCGTAAATCGAATCTGCTGCGCCAAAAATGCGGCAACAGTAATTTCATTCGCGGCGTTCAGCGCAGTTGTCGCAGCCTGTCCTTGCTCAAACGCGTCCATCGCCAGTTTCAGGCACGGATAACGCTGATAATCAGGTGCGGAAAACGTCAGCGCACTGAGTTTGCAAAAATCGACAGGCTTAACGCCAGAGCTCACACGTTCCGGCCATGCCATTGTATGGGCGATAGGTGTGCGCATATCAGGCTCACCCAACTGGGCCAGGACGCTACCATCCTGATAACGGACCATCGAATGAATAACCGACTGTGGATGGATCAGCACTTCCATCTGACTTGCACTGGCATTAAATAGCCAACGCGCTTCAATGTATTCCAGACCTTTATTCATCATGGTGGCGGAGTCGACAGAGATTTTTCGTCCCATCGACCAATTCGGATGACGGCATGCCTGATCGGGTGTCATTAGAGCCAGATCGTGCAATGGCGTTTCGCGGAAAGGGCCACCAGACCCGGTAAGCAGAACAGACACAACGCCGTTTTGCTCAAGGTCAGCGTATCCCAGATTGTGTTGGATAGGTTGCGGTAAACTCTGAAAAATCGCGTTATGTTCGCTATCTACCGGCAAAAGCTGCGCTTTATGGCGTTTCACGTCGTCCATAAACAGACGTCCGCAGGTTACCAGAGACTCTTTATTCGCCAGCAAAATGTTTTTGCCCGCGCGGATTGCCGCAAGTGTTGGCAACAAACCTGCCGCGCCGACTATCGCCGCCATAACCTGATCGACATCATCCAACGCAGCCATATCACAGGCAGCCTGCTGCCCGCACATAACCTCGGTGCGACTTCCATGATCCCGCAATGCGGCTTTCACCAGCGCTGCACTTTTTTCGTCATCCATCACCGCGTAACGGGGGGAAAACTCCAGACATTGCTCCACCATACGGGCGACATTTTTACCCGCTACCAACGCAGCAACACGAAATTTATCCGGGTTATGACGTACTACATCGAGCGTACTGCAACCAATAGAGCCGGTTGAGCCCAGGATGGTTAATTGCTTCATGAGACATCCAGAAGAATTGAGACAGGATAAAAAAGCAAAACGCCGCCATCCAGCCTTCTCAGGCCTTCTAAGCGGCGTTTTTAGCGTACAGGCGAATCAGAACTGCATCAGTTCCGCTTCTTTCTCTGCCAGCGCCGCATCAACTTTCTTGATTGCAGCATCGGTCAGTTTCTGTACGTCGTCCTGAGAACGGCGATCGTCATCTTCGCTGATCTCTTTATCTTTCAGCAGCGCTTTCACTTTGTCGTTGGCATCACGGCGTACGTTACGCACAGCAACACGCGCGCCTTCAGCTTCACCACGTACGATCTTGGTCAGATCTTTACGACGCTCTTCGGTCAGCGGTGGCAGCGGAACGCGGATGTCAGAGCCCGCTGAGCTTGGGTTCAGACCGAGGTCGGAAGCCATAATCGCTTTCTCAACAGCAGGACCCATAGAGCGGTCAAACACGTTGATTTTCAGGGTACGGGAATCTTCAACCGTTACGCTTGCCAGCTGGCGCAGCGGAGTCGGCGTGCCGTAATATTCCACGATAATGCCATCCAGCAGGCTGGGAGAAGCACGACCCGTGCGAATTTTGCTGATTTGATTTTTGAATGCTTCGACGCATTTGTCCATGCGTACTTCAGCATCTTTTCTGATATCGTTGATCACGTTACGAATCCTTGAAAGCTTGTTTCAGTCAGACCATACCCACTACGCAAGGTGTGACAAGTATAGTCTTGATTAATTTTGAGGGACGTATCCCGCGACATTAAAGCGGAATATTACCTGCATTTAGCCGCAACGGGAATTATTCCGTGATTAACGTGCCTTCTTTTTCACCCATCACAACGCGGCGCAACGCACCCGGTTTGTTCATGTTGAAGACACGAATCGGTAATTTGTGGTCACGAGCCAGCGTGAACGCAGCCAGATCCATCACTTTCAGTTCTTTATCCAGTACTTCAGCATAGGTCAACTGTTCGTACATGGTTGCTGTTGGATCTTTAGCCGGATCGGCGGTAAACACACCATCAACTTTAGTGGCTTTCAGAACCACATCCGCTTCAATTTCAATACCACGCAGGCAGGCTGCGGAGTCGGTAGTGAAGAACGGGTTGCCAGTACCAGCGGACAAAATAACCACGCGGTTGTTACGCAGCAGACTGATCGCTTCTGCCCAGCTGTAGTTATCACACACGCCGTTCAGAGGAATTGCGGACATCAGGCGAGCGTTCACATAGGCGCGGTGAAGCGCATCGCGCATCGCCAGACCGTTCATTACGGTGGCTAACATGCCCATGTGGTCGCCCACAACGCGGTTCATCCCTGCTTTCGCCAGACCAGCACCACGGAACAGGTTACCACCACCGATCACTACGCCAACCTGGATTCCCAGCTCGACCAGCTCTTTGATTTCCTGAGCCATACGGTCAAGTATGCTTGCATCAATACCGAAGCCTTCTGAACCTTGCAGAGCTTCGCCACTTAACTTAAGCAGAATACGTTTGTAGACGGGTTTTGCATTGGTAGCCATGTTTCTTTCCTGAGACTGTCAACGAATGAGATGAGTTAATTCCAGCGACATTGTATGTCGCTTTTCAGCCTTACCACTATAGCGCTTAGCTGAATTTACAAGTCGGACGCAAAAAGAAGCCGCCCTCAGGCGGCTCCTTTTAAAATTAAGACTGCTTGGACATCGCAGCAACTTCTGCTGCAAAGTCAGTCTCAACTTTCTCGATGCCTTCACCCACTTCGAAGCGGATGAAACCAGTTACATCAGCGTTGTGCTCTTTCAGCAGCTGAGCAACAGATTTGCTCGGTTCCATAACGAAAGGCTGACCAGTCAGAGAAACTTCGCCGGTGAATTTCTTCATGCGGCCTTCAACCATTTTCTCTGCGATTTCTTTCGGCTTACCAGACTGCATCGCGATGTCCAGCTGAACCTGGTATTCTTTTTCTACTACTTCAGCAGAAACGTCTTCCGGCTTAACGAATTCTGGTTTGCTTGCGGCGATGTGCATTGCCAGCTGTTTAACCAGTTCTTCATCAGCGCCAGTTGCAGCAACCAGAACACCGATACGAGCACCGTGCTGGTAGCTACCCAGAACTTCGCCTTCCAGGGAAGCAACACGACGGATGTTGATGTTCTCACCGATTTTAGCAACCAGAGCAACACGTTCTTCTTCGAACTGTGCTTTCAGAACTTCAACATCAGTGATTTTGCCAGCAACGGCAGCGTCCAGTACTTTGTCAGCAAATGCCTGGAAACCAGCATCTTTAGCAACGAAGTCAGTCTGGCAGTTAACTTCCAGAATGAAAGCGATATTGCCGTCGATTTTGGTTTTGATTACGCCGTCAGCAGCAACGTTGCCTGCTTTTTTCGCTGCTTTGATAGCACCGGACTTACGCATGTTTTCGATTGCCAGCTCGATGTCGCCATTAGCTTCAGTCAGTGCTTTTTTGCAATCCATCATGCCTGCGCCAGTACGCTCACGCAGCTCTTTTACCAGGGATGCGGTAATTTCAGCCATTCTAAAATCCTCGGAAGATTTGATCTGCCCGGCATGAAACCGCACAGATTTAAAAGTGAAAAAGGGGCCTGAAGGGCCCCTAACCAAACGTGATACTACCTGGTTTATAAGGGGGCTCTAACGAGCGTGCCTTATTATTCAGCTTCTACGAAGCTTTCTTCCGCCTGGGAAGCCAGATCCTGAGAACGGCCTTCACGAACGGTAGTAGCTACAGCGCCCAGGTACAGGGTCACAGCACGGATTGCGTCGTCGTTACCCGGGATAACGAAGTCAACACCGTCCGGATCAGAGTTGGTATCAACGATAGCAAATACTGGGATACCCAGGTTATTTGCTTCTTTGATAGCAATGTGCTCGTGGTCAGCATCAATTACGAACAGAGCGTCCGGCAGGCCGCCCATGTCTTTGATACCGCCCAGGCTGTTTTCCAGTTTCTCAAGCTCACGGGTGCGCATCAGCGCTTCTTTCTTGGTCAGCTTTTCGAAAGTACCGTCCTGAGACTGAGTTTCCAGATCTTTCAGACGTTTGATGGACTGACGAACAGTTTTCCAGTTAGTCAGCATACCGCCCAACCAGCGATGGTTCACGAAGAACTGATCGCAGCTGTTAGCAGCGTCTTTCACCGCTTCGCTTGCAGCGCGTTTAGTACCAACGAAAAGGATTTTACCTTTACGAGCAGAGATCTTGTTCAGTTCAGCCAGAGCTTCGTTGAACATCGGTACAGTTTTCTCAAGGTTGATGATGTGAACTTTGTTACGCGCACCGAAGATGAACGGCTTCATTTTCGGGTTCCAGTAACGGGTCTGGTGACCGAAGTGAACACCAGCCTTGAGCATGTCGCGCATGGAAACAGTTGCCATGATTAAAACCTCTATATATAAAAGTTGGGGTTAAGCCTCCACGCATCCCATATTACCGACCCCAAAGGGCACCCCGGAATATGTGTCGATACGTGTGTGTTGTTACACAAAGTGAGATTTGTCGCTCCCGTCCATCGTGTGTAGTCTTCGAATGGATCGGAAGTCCGGCGCGCTTTATACCACAAATACGCCACCGACACCAATAATTGTTGGCGGTCTGTGCTGTATTGAACAATGAATTTCGTGTTACAAACAGGCGGCAAATTTTTGAATCCCCGGGAGCTTACGGCCAGTAAGTGACTGGGGTGAAAAAATGTAGCCAACGCATCTGTGGCACGAAAGGCGAAGTTCAGAATGATTCTCAATTTGGCAGGGTACACTCCAGACTGATACCATTGACGGCACTTACACAATTATTGTCGAAATAATCGACACTGATGGACAGAATTCATGGCTATCTCAATTAAGACTCCTGAAGAAATCGAAAAAATGCGCGTCGCTGGCCGTCTGGCAGCCGAAGTGCTGGAGATGATCGAACCGTTTATCAAACCGGGCGTGAGCACCGGCGAGCTGGATCGCATCTGTAACGACTACATCGTGAATGAACAGCAGGCGATTTCCGCGTGCCTGGGTTATCACGGTTATCCGAAATCCGTGTGCATCTCTATTAATGAAGTCGTGTGCCACGGGATCCCGGATGACGCTAAGCACCTGAAAGAGGGTGATATCGTCAACATCGACGTCACCGTGATTAAAGACGAGTACCACGGCGATACGTCCAAAATGTTTATCGTCGGTAAACCGACCATTCTTGGCGAGCGTCTGTGCCGCGTAACGCAGGAAAGCCTGTATCTGGCGCTGCGTATGGTAAAACCGGGTATTCGCCTACGTACCCTGGGTGCTGCAATTCAGAAATACGCAGAAGGTGAAGGCTTCTCTGTAGTACGTGAATACTGCGGCCACGGTATCGGTCGCGGCTTCCATGAAGAACCTCAGGTCCTGCACTACGATGCAGACGACGGCGGCGTGGTACTGCAGCCGGGCATGACCTTCACCGTAGAACCGATGCTGAATGCCGGTGATTACCGCATCCGCACCATGAAAGACGGCTGGACGGTGAAAACCAAAGACCGCAGCTTGTCTGCTCAGTACGAGCATACTATTGTGGTAACGGAAAACGGCTGTGAAATTCTGACATTACGCAAGGATGACACCATCCCGGCAGTCATCACACACGACGCATAATTTTTTGCCTGATGGCGATGCTCCTGCATCTTATCAGGCCTACAAATTACACCTTTACTCAAAATCATTCGAGTTGCCTCAAGGCGGCAAGAGAGTGAATCTTCAGGAGCGTACATAAGTACGTGACTGGAGTGAACGAGCGCAGCCAACGCAGAAGCAACTTGAAGGATGAAGAGTAAATACGTAGGCCGGATAAGGCGTTCACGCCGTCATCCGGCTTTTTAATGGGTGGCGCACAATGAATACTCTTCCTGAACAGCACGCAAATACTGCCCTCCCCACCCTGCCTGGCCAACCGCAAAACCCAGGGACATGGCCACAGCACGACCTCAACTGTACCGGCATTAAAGCTCATATCGATAATTTCCAGCACTGGTTGGGGGAAGCATTTGACAGCGGAATTTCCGCTGAACAGTTAATCGAAGCCCGCACCGAATTTATTGACCAGTTGCTGCAGCGCCTGTGGATTGAAGCAGGTTTCGGTCAGATTGCCGATCTGGCGCTGGTTGCCGTTGGCGGCTACGGGCGTGGTGAACTGCATCCACTTTCCGATATTGACCTGCTGATCCTTAGCCGTAAAAAACTGCCTGACGCGCAGGCGGAGAAAGTCGGCGAGTTATTAACGCTATTGTGGGATGTGCGGCTGGAGGTAGGACACAGCGTGCGTACACTGGAAGAGTGTCTGCTGGAAGGACTATCAGATTTAACCGTCGCCACCAACCTGATTGAAACACGACTGCTGATTGGCGACGTCGCGTTGTTCCTTGAGCTGCAAAAGCATATTTTCAGCGAGGGTTTCTGGCCATCCGATAAATTTTACGCTGCCAAAGTAGAAGAGCAAAATCAACGCCATCAGCGCTATCACGGCACCAGCTACAATCTGGAGCCGGATATCAAAAGCAGTCCAGGTGGACTGCGCGACATCCACACCCTGCAATGGGTCGCCCGCCGTCATTTTGGTGCCACGTCGCTGGATGAGATGGTCGGTTTCGGCTTCCTGACGCTGGCGGAGCGCGCCGAACTGAATGAATGTTTGCATATTCTGTGGCGGATCCGCTTCGCATTGCATCTGATCGTGAACCGTTACGACAACCGTCTGCTGTTTGATCGACAGCTCAGCGTGGCTCAACGCCTCAATTATGGCGGTGAAGGCAATGAGCCTATCGAGCGGATGATGAAAGACTATTTCCGGGTCACGCGGCGAGTGAGCGAACTGAACCACATGCTGCTCCAGTTGTTTGACGAGGCGATTCTCGCCATGCCGGCCGATGAAAAACCGCGCCCAATTGATGACGACTTTCAACTGCGTGGCACATTGATTGACCTGCGCAATGACGACCTGTTTATCCGCGAGCCCGAGGCCATTTTGCGGATGTTTTATATCATGGTACGCAATAGCGCGATCACCGGAATTTACTCCACCACACTGCGTCATTTGCGTCATGCCCGCCGTCATTTAACGCAGCCGCTGTGCTACATTCCGGAAGCGCGCTCGCTATTTCTCAGCATGTTGCGCCATCCGGGCGCAGTGAGTCGCGGCCTGCTGCCGATGCATCGTCACAGCGTGTTATGGGCCTATATGCCGCAATGGTCGCATATAGTCGGTCAAATGCAGTTTGACCTGTTTCATGCTTATACAGTGGATGAGCACACTATCCGAGTCATGCTGAAACTGGAAAGTTTTGCCAAGGAAGAGACCCGCCAGCGTCATCCGTTGTGTGTGGATCTGTGGCCGCGCTTGCGTCAACCGGAACTCATTCTGATTGCTGCGCTGTTCCACGATATCGCCAAAGGTCGTGGCGGCGATCACTCTATTCTGGGGGCTCAGGACGTACTCAAGTTCGCCGAATTACACGGACTCAACTCCCGCGAAACGAATCTGGTTATGTGGCTGGTACGCCAGCATCTGCTGATGTCGGTGACCGCTCAGCGCCGTGATATTCAGGACCCGGAGGTGATTAAGCAATTCGCCGAAGAAGTACAAACGGAGCACCGTTTGCGTTTCCTGGTCTGCCTTACCGTCGCCGATATCTGCGCCACTAACGAAACGCTATGGAATAGCTGGAAGCAAAGCCTGTTGCGCGAATTATACTTCGCCACGGAAAAACAACTGCGTCGTGGAATGCAAAATACACCGGATATGCGCGAGCGTGTGCGCCATCATCAGCTTCAGGCGCTGGCGTTATTGCGGATGGATAACATTGATGAAGAAGCGCTGCACCATATCTGGTCACGCTGTCGAGCGAACTATTTCGTGCGCCACAGCCCAAATCAACTGGCCTGGCATGCGCGTCATCTCTTACAACATGACCTCAAAGAACCGCTCATTCTGCTTAGCCCGCAGGCAACGCGTGGGGGAACGGAAATCTTTATCTGGAGTCCGGATCGCCCGTATCTGTTTGCCGCCGTTTGCGCCGAACTGGACCGGCGTAATCTGAGCGTCCACGATGCGCAGATTTTCACCACCCGCGATGGGATGGCGATGGATACGTTCATTGTGCTGGAGCCGGACGGCAGTCCGCTGTCGTCAGACAGGCACGAAGCGATCCGTTTTGGGTTGGAACAAGCCATTACTCAACGCAGTTGGCAGCCACCGCAACCGCGTCGTCAGCCGGCAAAATTACGCCACTTTACTGTCGATACTGAGGTCACCTTTTTGCCGACCCATACCGACCGTAAGTCATTCCTCGAACTTATCGCACTCGATCAACCAGGACTACTGGCGCGGGTCGGGCAGATTTTTGCCGATCTGGGAATTTCGCTGCATGGCGCCCGAATTACAACTATTGGTGAGCGAGTAGAAGATTTATTCATAATCGCCACCGCCGACCGGCGTGCCCTTAATAATGAGCTGCAGCAGGAAGTACATCAACGGTTGACAGAGGCCCTCAATCCAAACGATAAAGGGTAATGTTTTTATTTATTATGGAAAGAGTTTAACAATGCAGCAGTTACAGAACGTTATTGAGTCCGCTTTTGAGCGTCGTGCCGACATCACTCCGGCGAATGTGGATACCGTAACCCGTGAAGCGGTTAATCAGGTTATTTCTTTACTGGATTCCGGTGCACTGCGAGTCGCAGAAAAGATTGACGGCCAGTGGGTCACCCATCAGTGGCTGAAAAAAGCGGTCCTGCTCTCTTTCCGTATTAACGATAATCAGGTTATCGATGGTGCGGAAAGCCGCTACTTCGATAAAGTGCCAATGAAATTTGCCGACTACGATGAAGCACGCTTCCAGAAAGAAGGGTTTCGCGTGGTTCCGCCTGCGGCCGTGCGTCAGGGGGCATTTATCGCACGTAACACCGTGCTGATGCCGTCTTACGTTAACATTGGTGCGTATGTTGATGAAGGTACGATGGTTGATACCTGGGCGACCGTAGGTTCTTGTGCGCAAATCGGTAAGAATGTTCACCTGTCCGGCGGCGTTGGCATCGGCGGCGTACTGGAGCCGTTACAGGCTAACCCGACCATCATCGAAGATAACTGCTTCATCGGTGCGCGTTCGGAAGTTGTGGAAGGCGTGATTGTCGAGGAAGGCTCCGTTATCTCCATGGGCGTGTACATCGGCCAGAGCACCCGTATTTACGATCGTGAAACAGGCGAAGTGCATTATGGTCGCGTACCGGCAGGTTCTGTTGTCGTTTCCGGCAACCTGCCGTCGAAAGATGGCAAATACAGTCTGTACTGCGCGGTGATCGTGAAGAAAGTCGACGCTAAAACGCGTGGCAAAGTGGGTATCAACGAACTGTTACGTACCATCGACTAACAGCAATTTGAAAAAGCGGGCTTAGCCCGCTTTTTTTACATCTGCGGGTGGCATAAACAAGGCTTTTCGTTAATTATTCAATGGTTATAGTGAGCTTAAGGGTACCGCTATGTATGACAATCTGAAAAGTCTGGGCATTACTAATCCTGAAGAGATCGATCGTTACAGCCTGCGGCAAGAAGCCAACAACGATATCCTGAAAATCTATTTCCAAAAGGATAAAGGCGAGTTTTTTGCCAAGAGCGTGAAATTCAAATATCCCCGTCAGCGTAAAACAGTGGTCGCCGATGGCATAGGTCAGGGCTACAAAGAAGTGCAGGAGATCAGTCCAAACCTGCGCTATGTGATCGACGAGTTGGATCAGATCTGCCAGCGCGATCGCAGTGAAGTCGATCTTAAACGCAAGATCCTCGATGATTTACGTCATCTGGAAAGCGTCGTGACCAATAAGATCAGCGAAATTGAAGCCGATCTGGAAAAACTGACGCGCAAATAAGCCATCATATCTTCAGGCCAGGAAACTGGCCTTTCTAAAAAAATATCACACACCCACACTCCCTTTAATTTACTCATCATTTCATTATCCATAAAGA